>JAZKBU010000004.1:300000-455566 GCA_040388375.1 Bacteroidota bacterium
ACTGCGTAAGCGTATATACCAGAATATCTTTTCTTCAATATAATACTCGCTCGTATTGGGAATTTGCGTTTTGGTTTTTTGGTATATGTTTAAGCAATAAGCTTTGTAGTAATCGCCATTTTTAGACTGCTGTACGTTGTATAACGGGAACAACCCCCTCTCAGTACTGCTATCTTTTTTTACATTGGCATATAGCTTATAAAGCAATCGTGTTTCGTAATCGCCATTAACATATTGGTCTTTGTAAAAAGTTCTCCATAAAAAGCTATTGGTGGTTTTTACATTAAAAGTATTCCGGTAGCTATATAGTTGCCATAACAATTGAAAACGTTTGCTGGTATTGGTGCGCTGGCTAAAAAACAAAGGCTGAACGGAAAAGTAATTCATACTATCGGACTTTTTATACCAAACCAATGGTGCTGCATGGAAATAACTGTAGTTGTTTCCTTTTATACGTTGTACCAGCGGCCATAAAAAACTCCACGATTTTACCTTGTCGGTTTTTTGGTAACGGTACAAAAAGTAAGCTATATTAAAGCGCGTATTGGTATTATCCTTTAAGCGGTTATAGTTGTATAAAGGCCATAAAAAATGCTGCTCTTTTTTTAGGTTTTTAATGGACCAGAACAGCGGAGTAATGGCCAGGTTTTGTGAAACTGCATCTTTGTTGAAATGGTAAACCGGAAATAGGGTTAACCATTTTTTATCATTGTTCTTAAAGCTCCAAACTATTGGGAATACAACACGTTTGCGTTTTGTTGGGTAGTTCGCATATCGTTCAACTACATCAAAATAAATTGGAAACAAGGTATTACTCGTTTTTGTTTGCCCTCCTCCGTATTCGTATTTGTGCCAATAAATAGGCAAAATTCTAAAACGATTGAGTGATGTATTACTCGAATCCTTATTAATCCAAACCAATGGGGTTAACATGGTTCTTCTTTGCGTGCTTGTTTTATTAAACCGGGTATCGTGAAAATAAAGCGGAATAAACAGGAACGATTTTTTAGCAGGTGTTTTATTGGCAAACACCAACGGATAAACATGAAGCGTGGTTTTATTTGTACTTTGGTAACTGTAAACCAAAGGGAATATAAAGTTTGACTGGTAAGCGTATTTGCCCGTATCTTTTTTATTAAACCAGAGCGGGAACAATGTTTTGCTGGTATACGAGCCATCTTTAAAATACCAATACAAAGGCGTTATGCCAATAAGCTTGTGTAAATTATCGGTGCTGCTTTGGTAATGGAACAAAGGAAACAGCGTACGCGATTTTTGAAAACTATCCATTTTGCTCCACCAGATTGGAAACAGTACATGGCTTTTCATTTCAGGCGATTTGGTCTTCCAGAATAAAGGTGTAATAGCTGTTATGGTTGTTTTGTCTGCCAGCTTTTCCCTATAATAAAGAGGGAATAAACACCTGTAAGTCCTGTTGCTGTCCGTTCCACTCCACCAAATAGGGAACAATACAGTTCTACTATAACCCAGGGCTTTTATACTCCAAAATAAAGGAGTAACAGCCGTTGTGGTTAAGCCGGAGTATTCCTTGTTTCTGTAGTAAAAAGGAATCAATAAGCTTGATTGATGAAAACTATCTTTTGTACTCCACCACAAAGGAAACAAAACGGTGTTTTTTTCGTCTTTGGTTTGTTTACTAAAGTATATAGGAAGTAATGTTGTTTTATTTAAGCTCTTGCTTCGTGTTTTGTAAAACAAAGGAAAAATAGATAGTTGTTTGATGGCATTGCTGTCGAATCCATTTTGTTCAAAGTGTACAAAAGGTAAAACAGTAACTGATTTGTGCTGCTGGTCTTTGTATTTCCAATACAAAGGAAACAGTGTTGTATTGTTGTGTGAATTGTTTTTATAGTGCCAGTAAAATGGGAAAATAACAGTGTTGTCGGTAGTATCGTTTTTACTGACACGCTTATCGCTCCACACAAAAGGAAATATAAAATACCGACTTTGGCTGTCGCCTTTTACGCGCCATACAAAAGGGGTATAAGCGCTTAGCTGATAGCTTTTATTGGTTAAAGCATAGTTTTGATAAAATGGAAATACCGTTAGGTTTTTATAAGCTGCATCCTGGTATTTCCATACAATAGGAAACAATACTTTGTGTTGGTATTGCTTCTTGGTTTTTGAAAACCAAACAGGAAAAATAGTATTGCTTTTTAAGTAGGGCAGGCTATCAACCAAAATGTTTCTATACCACCAAACGGGGAACAGCGTTTTGGAAGTACGGTTAATTTTTAAATTTTTATCGTAGCTGTCGTGAGCCCAGTACAATGGAGTAATACCAATGGTTTTGGAATTGTTGTTGCTTTCGTTTTTAAAGTAAAACGGAAACAAGGCAAATGTTTTTTCGTGCCAGTCAACTTTTCGTGACTTATAGCTATACTCGTTTTTATAAAGAATGGGCACAATTAAACGGGTGTTTTCCCATTTGCTTTTGTAGCTATAATAAACAGGTAAAATCAAATTCGTTTTGATGGTATCGTCCCCGAGGTATCGTTTTTTATTATACCATATTGGCAATAAAAGGTGAAACTTGGCTTGCGTGTTTTTATTATAGAAGTATAGGGGAAGTAAGGATTTAAAAGAACTGTTATTGTCTTTCTCGGCATAATAAACAGGGAATATATATTTGCTTGATGAGCCATAACCATTGGCTTCTTTATAATAAAATGGAAATACAGCTAAGCTTTTTTCCTTATTCCATGTTTTATAAAATACAAAGGGAATAAAATACTGTTTGTATATAGTATCATACCTGGTAACTTGTTTAAACCTGTACCAAACCGGAAACAGTAAATGACTGCTTTGGTTAGCCCCACGCGATTGCCAATACAACGGAAATACCGTTAATGAAGTATCAACAATAGAGCGCTTATACCACACGATGGGTATATATGATTTGTTCGTGTATGCTTTGCTTTTATAAGTATAATATAAAGGGAATACAAAAGTCCTTCGCGAAGTATCATTTTTCCAATATTCATTCTTTTGCCAATAGATGGGAAACAATATGTTTCGGTTAAACTCAGTGGTGCGTTTATGCCAAAAAAGAGGCGTTACCACAAGGTTTGTTTTTGGATTTAACCAATCAAATGTTTTGTCGTAATGCACCAATGGAAACAATGTAAAGCGGGTAAAGTCTTTATTGGTATGGGTAAATAACAAAGGGAACAAAACTGTTTTATGAGCTAAGTGTACAGAATCGTTTTGTTCATATTTTTTAGAGTAAAATAACAATAAGGCTGAGTGTCGTACCGTTCGGTTTTCTTTCTTGTAAAAATACAAGCCCGGGTAAAAGGAAAAGTTTTTTTCGTTTAAGTCGTTTATTTTTACATACCTGTAAATGGGAAATAAAGTATTGGTAGTTCTATATTCATTGCGGTAATACCAGTAAATAGGGAAGGCCACAAAATTACTTTTGTTGTTTATCACATCGTTTTTACTCCATATAAAAAAGAAAAAATTGTTTTGCGTTAATAAGCCTGTTTTTGATTTAGTAATGTTTAAAAAATTGATTTCAGGAGCCAACTCTAAAAAGCGGTACGACTTACTTTTAGAGGTAGTATCGCTGATGATGCGGAACAAGCTTGGATAATAAAGCGTACCAATTCGGATGTCTTTTAAAGCAGCGCTGCTATCGTACCAGTAAAAGGGTAAAAAATGATTGTGCTTGTAAGGTGTTGTATACGATTTATAACTTCTGTAAATAGTAAAGAAAAGCTGTAAATCTTTATAGTCTTTTGTTTTGTGTTTGTAAATCAGTGGCCACATGTGCCTGTTCTTATCGCGCACCAAACCAAAATCAAACTTTAACTGGTTATTGGTGGAGTCAACCTGGCTTTTAACAATTTTAGAAGCACTAAACCATAAAACAAACAGCAGTATATATTTCCATTTATAACCCATACTTTAATTAATACGGATTATTGTTTATCCCAGATAGGTAATAAGTTTCCTCTGGTATCAGCATACAATGAAACACCGCTGTATACAACCTCGGCAATACCATCGTCAAAAGTGCCAACAAAGTCGTATTCTAATTTTATAATTAGTTTGCCCTGTGCATTAATGGCTCCCCATTTGCTTCCTTTTCTTACAGGACATAAGCCGTTGGCAAAATAGGCTACTTCATCGTAGTAAGGATTCATTTGTATTTGGCCTTTGGCATTGATAAAGCCTAGCTTGGCCCCTTGCTTAAAACCGGCAAAACCTTCGGCAAACGGGCGTAACTCTTCGTAAACAGGTTCAAATTGTTTCTCTCCCAATTTATTAATAAAGCATGACTTACCATTCATAGATATTTCGGCAAAGCCGTTAAAAAACATGGTGGCAAAATCATATTGATTGGGAATAACAACAGTTCCGTTGGTGTTTATATAACCAAACTTTCCTTCTTTGATACAGATGGCTAAGCTATCGCTAAAGTCGCTTATTTCGCTATACTCTTCCGATATTTTGGTACAACTTGTATTGATTAAATAGGTTAAGCCATTTTCCCTTACCCGTGCTACATGGGTATTAAAGTTAACAGCATCGCGGTATTTAAAGTCCGATACATAAGCTCCGTTTTTATTAATATAAGCAAAGCGATAAGAGAGATTACTAATATCGAAACCAAACTTTTGGGTTATATCATCTACCTTTTTACTCACACGTGCCAGGCCGTTGTAAAATGGGTTAGCCTCATATACAAAGCTATCGAGTTTTAGAACAGTTTTGCCTGTATTGTTTATATAGCACCAGTGTTTTTTGAAATCGCGAACGGCACACAAGCCTTCGCTAAAGGTGGAGATGTATTCATACAAACCCGTATCAATAATTCGTTTTTCCTGTACGTTAATTAAGCAAGGCTGGTTGCTTAAGGCAACTACAGCATGGCCTTCATTAAACTCTAAAGCAATATCGTATTTGGGTTGAATAATTACTTTTCCTTCGGTATTCATATAACCCCATTTGTTTTTAAGCAGTATAGGAAACAACTGCTGTGCACTCACACTGAGTGAAACAAAAACAACAAGGCCAAAGGTTAATAAAGGGTGTTTCATAACTACAATAGTAAGGTTTATAGGTTTTTTATAATTAACATTTTATTGCAATACCTGCATAGTGGCTTGTGCTTTTAACAAACACTCTTCGTATTCCTGTTCGGCTATGCTATCGTAAGTAATGGCTCCACCTACCATTATGTTTAAATATTGATTATTGGCATTGTATTGAATGGAGCGGATAACTACATTGAAATCGAAGTTTCCGTTAGGGGCAAAATAGCCCACTGCTCCACTATACAAGCCGCGTTTGGTTTGCTCGTATTGTTCAATTAATTCCATGGCCATTACTTTGGGCGCACCTGTCATACTGCCCATGGGAAAAGCATGTTTAATGGCATCTGTTACAGGCACATCGTCTTTTATCCGGCTCGATACGGTTGATATCATTTGATGTACTTGCTTAAATGAATAGATACCAAAAATTTCATTTACCTGTACGCTTCCTGTTTTTGAAACTCTTGCTAAATCGTTACGCACCAAATCAACAATCATTAAATTTTCAGCACGTTCTTTCTCTGAATTCAGCAAATCGTTTTTAAGTTGTAAGTCGTTTGCTGCATTATTCAAATCACGTTTAATAGTGCCTTTAATGGGTTGTGAGTATAATACATTGTCTTGCTTGGTAATGAATCTTTCCGGGCTTGCACAAAGTAAATATTGCTGCCCATGCTTTACATAACAGGCAAAAGGCACGGGCGATTTTTCAAGTAATTGTGTGTAAACTGTTGTTGGATTGATGACTGCTTTGTTATCAAAAAACTCCATACAATAATTCAGCTCATATACATCGCCTTCAATAATGTGCTGCTTTATTTTTTCTACATTGGCTAAGTAATCAGCTTTGTTTACACGAGCCTGTAAGTTTGTTTTTTGTGCAATGCTTTCACTAGTTGGGTTTATATTTCCAGCAGCATTTAACCATTCAGCAAAACTATTGTATGTAATGCTTTCAAATATTATCTGGTGGTTCTTATCAATTAACAATAAATGCTCAGGCACAAAAAAGAACAAGCTTGGAAACTCTAAACCGTCAAAATGATTGGATTGTAAGGCTTCCACTTCATTTTTTAAATCGTAAGTAAAATACCCAAAACTATATTGGTTTGCATGCTCCGTTCTGAATTTTTTTAAAGCTTCAAAGTTGTTTTCATGCTTACCTATACAAGATGTTTTAACACCAACAGCCATGGCAAACTCTATATGATTTAAACCATAAGCATTCAAACTTTCATTGTTATCCAACAGCACACATACATCATACTGGTTTGCCCAATGCAATGCCTTTTGTTTTATATGTTTTAATTCTTCGGTGTTCAAGGTTTGTGCTAGTATCTTTTAACAATTCAACAATAATAACAATCGATTTATTGAATCGTTAACCCTTCAAATAAACCATCAACGGCTTTAATTTCACCGGTAGTAAATTTATTGAAATTGGTTAAATCGTTTTGCAAATAATGGTGCAATGGTTTGAGTGTTTCCTGATCAAACAAGCCTGTGGCCTCCACAAAAGCTTGGGCAACATTGTATTGAGGCAGCATTTTACCATCGTCTATTTTTATACAAACACCTATTTTTTGTTCCGGTAAACTGATACAAAAAATCCCTTCAGCACCCGTTTTGCCTATAATTTGTGGGGCGCATATTTGCATTAAGTCAGTACAGTATCTTTTAGAACCCGCTACCATAAACGGATATTCACTCACTGCTTCTATTACTGTTTTACATGCCTGTGTCAGCTTTGTTTCATAATTATTGTGAACCAAATTTTTAAAAGCAATGGCTTGGTTAATAACAGGCATAGCATAAATAGGCGCTGAACAACCATCTAAAGCAGTTGTCATTTTCTGACGAGGATACTCGTAAAGCTTTTCTACATATTCTAAAATTAATTGCTGTATCGGATGCGCTGGATTGATATAATCTGTGGTTGGAACATTTAATAATTGGCACAAAGCCAACATGCCCGCATGTTTACCACTACAATTATTATGTATATGTTCCGGTTTTTTATTGTCTTTTATTAACTGATCAGCATCGCGTTTCGATGATGGATATTGTGGTCCGCAAAACAGTTCGCTTTTGCTTAAACCTATTTTACTCAGTATAGATTCCACTACGCGCAAATGCTCTTGCTCAGCATTGTGCGAGCCACACATAATAGCAATTTCCTCTACCGTAAAACCAAATTTTTCTATTCCACCCAAAACTATTAAAGGTAAAACCTGAATAAACTTCATAGCCGAACGCGGGTAGCAAATTTGGTTTACATCGCCTTTGCTAAAAATAACTTGGTTGTTTTCATCCACCACACAAACCGTTCCTCGGTGAAAACTTTCTAATACATTAGCTCTGTAAACTTCAACTAAAATGGGGTTTTGCATATTTATTATTTGGAGTTGCAAGCAAATAAAAAATATACAATAACAAAAGGATAAACTATGTATGTTTGCGCACTTTTTATCAATAATATGTTTACAGGAATTATAGAAACAATGGCTACTTTAGTAGAAAAAAGAGTAGTTAACACCAATATAGATTTTTATTTTCATAGCCCTATTACCAATGAATTAAAGGTTGATCAAAGTGTAGCACACAATGGAGTTTGCTTAACCGTAGTTGAAATAAACCACTCTGTATACCGCGTTACCGCTGTTGATGAAACATTACAGAAAACCAATTTAAAACATTTACAGGTAGGGGAAAAAGTAAACCTGGAACGTTGCATGCCGGCACATGGCAGGTTTGACGGGCACATAGTACAAGGCCATGTGGACGACACGGCTATTTGTGCTAAAATAGAAGACATGAACGGCAGTTGGAATTTCTTTTTTAAAATCAATCCGATACATCAAAACTTATTGGTAAACAAAGGTTCGGTTTGTATTAACGGGGTAAGCTTAACGGTTGTAAATGCAATAGAAGATTGGTTTAGTGTAACCATTATTCCTTATACTTTTGAGCATACCGGTTTTCACCAGTTTAAAGAAGGCAGTGAAGTAAATATAGAGTTTGATGTAATCGGCAAATACATCAATAAAATACACGCCAGATAGTTTTGTTCCTTAATAAATTATTCAACTAAAATGCGTTCAGCAGCCTGTCCGCTTAGGCTAATGGTTTGTTTGCCCATTTTTATTTTCAATAAACCGTCAAATACTTCGCGGTCTAGCACTTCAATGTTTTCATAAAGCTTCAATCCAATTCGACTTAAGTAGCTTAAAAAATCAGTCGAAGAATCGCTCACCGCAACAAACTTTGTTTTTTTTCCAACTTCAATATTTGACAATTGCTTAAGGGTACTTTTGGGTAGTTTTCCATTTTTATCAGGTATGGGCGTACCATGTGGATCAAACTTTGGATTACTCAAAATCAAATCCATTTTATCGAAAAAAGCAGGAATTTGGATGTGCTCAATTTCTTCAGCTATATCATGTACTTCTTCCCAACCAAAGCCCATTACTTTTACCAAAAACAATTCAGTAAGTCGATGTTTTCTAATTACATCCAAAGCATACTTCTGACCCTTTTCAGTTAACACAAACCCTTTGTATTTTTGGTATTCAACCAACTCTTTTTCGGCCAGTTTATTTACCATGCTATTTATGGTAGGTAATTTCAATTTAAGCTTTTCCGATAATTTGCTGGCAGTTGCACCACTTGCCTGTTGGCTTAAATTATAAATGGCTTTGAGGTAGTTTTCTTCTGCTAAAGTGCGCATGGTTTTCTTATTGCAAACAAAGGTAAAAATATTATTTACAAAATAGCTTCTTAGCCAAACGAGCTTTATTTGCTTAGTCCTTGTTTGTAAACTTCCAAACAACGCTTACGGGCAAACTCATGGTTAACTATAGGTTGCGGATAACCAAGAGTGAGTAATTCGGGAACCCATTTTTTTATGTATTCGCCTTGCTTGTCAAACTTTTCGGTTTGTAGTGTAGGGTTAAATACCCTGAAGTATGGAGCTGCATCAGTGCCACAACCTGCCGCCCATTGCCAACCTCCGTTGTTAGCACTTAAATCAAAATCGAGTAGTTTTTGGGCAAAGTATGCTTCACCCCAACGCCAATCAATAAGCAAGTGTTTGGTTAAAAAGCTGGCTACTATCATCCGTACACGGTTATGCATAAAGCCTGTTGTGTTGAGCTCACGCATGCCTGCATCTACTATTGGGTAGCCGGTTTGTCCATTGCACCAGTTTTCAAAATCACTTTCATTGTTTAGCCATTGTATACGTTCGTATTCACTTCTAAAAGCACCATTTACTACATGCGGAAAATGATGTAAGATCATCATATAGAAATCGCGCCAAATCAATTCATTTAAATAAGTTTCACTTACTTTTTTACTTTTCCTTGCTTTTTCCCTAATGCTTATGGTGCCAAACCTAAAATGAATGCCCAGTTTGCTGGTACCTGCTATGGCCGGGAAGTTTCGCTGCTCCGCATAGTTTTTTATAATGCTTTGGGTAGTTTGTTTTGCAGGATAGTTGACTTGTACTTTTTCAAACCCTATACTTCGTAAGCTTATCAATGCCTGTATAGTATCGGGTTTATACAGTTGCGAAAAGTATTTTTTTGTTGGGTAAGCTTTTAAATAAAAATCGTTCAACCGGGCTTTCCATTTTTTTGAGTAGGGAGTAAACACCGTATAAGGTTTGCCATCATCTTTTACTACTTCCTCTTTCTCAAAAATGCATTGGTCCTTATAGCTGTTAAATGTTATTCTGGCTTTGCTTAACAGTTGCTTTACTTGGCTATCACGTTCAATGGCGCTAGGTTCATAATCGTGGTTAGTAAATACCTTTTGTACATTAAACTGACTAATTAGCTTTTGCCATACCGCTAAAGGAGAACCATATTCAACCCATAAGTCACCTTGCAATTGGTTAAGCTCCCGCTTTAATAATTCAATTTGCTCATAAATAAAGTTTACACGTTTATCCTGCTTATCTTCTAATTTATCCAATATATCCTTATCAAAAATAAACAACGGCAATACGGGTAAACCACTTTTTAAAGCATGGTATAATCCGGCATTGTCTTCCAGTCTTAAATCTCTTCGGTACCAAAAAACAGCTATGGCAGGTTTGTTCATTATTTTGATGCTAATAAATGGTTTATAGCGGGTTCAATTTCATTAAATTGAAAAGTAAAACCGGCATTTGTTATTTTTTGCGAAGAAATATGCTGACTGCTTAATATAATAGAAGTCATTTCGCCAAAGACCAAGCGTAATGCAAAGGCCGGTACATTGGGCATAAAAAAAGGTTTATGCAAAGCTTTGGCAATTTGTTTTGTTATTTCATAATTAGAAACGGGGTGAGGTGCTACCGCATTATAAGCCCCATTTATATTTTCATGGTGTGCGGCAAACAAAAACATATTGGCAAGGTCGTTTACATGAATCCAACTGGTTATCATTTTTCCATTGCCTAAAGCTGCTCCCAAGCCCCATTTTGCAGGTGCTGCTACCTTTTTTAAAAAGCCACCTTCAGCCGCCAATACAATACCAATACGTAATTTCACTACCCTTATACCTAATTGCTCAAACCAGTCTACTTCCTCTTCCCATTGTTGAGTGAGTTTGGCTAAAAAAGTATCACCTGCAGGTGCATTTTCCAATGTTAAGTCTTCCGTTATATTGCCATAAATACCAATAGCCGATGCAGAAACAATTACTTTAGGCTTTTGTGGTAAATCCTTTAAGCTGTTAAACAATAAACGGGTTGATAGTATCCGGCTGTCTATCATTTCTTTTTTGTAGGCAGGTGTCCAATTGTGGTCAGTAACCCCCGCACCTGCTAAATGTATAATCGCATCTACCTCGTTAAAACAATCCGTATCTATTTTATTAGCTTTAATATCCCAGTGAAAAGATTCCACCCCATTTTGTTGTTTATGGCTGCTGCTTAACCAGTTTACCCTGTTGTTTTTTAACAGCATTTCTTGTGTTATCCTTTTGCCAATCAGTCCACTGCCACCAGTTATCAGGTATTTCATAAAATATAGTTTATTTTCGAAACAATCTGATAGCTATAATGTTTACAAGTAATAAAAATAATCAAAGTAAATTGGCCAGTTTTTCGATTAAAGATATAGAAACCTTAACCGGTATTAAGGGTCATACCTTACGTATTTGGGAGCAACGCTATGGTATTATAAAACCAAAGCGTACTGATACCAATATACGCTATTACGATGATTGCGATTTAAAGCTGCTGCTAAACATTAGTGTTTTAAATAACCACAACTTTAAAATTTCAGAAATTGCCAAACTGAGCCATTGCGATATAGCCGCTTTGGTGGTAAAGCTAACTAGTCAAAACAATGAATACTCCAACCAGATAACATCACTAATAACAGCCATGCTGAGTTTTGATGAATTGGATTTTCACCAAAAACTGAATCAGAATATTATACAATACGGCTTAGAGCAAACCTTTATTAAAATACTAATGCCGCTCTTGAATGAAATAGGCATTTTATGGCAAATAGGTTCTATTCAGCCGGTGCATGAGCACTTTGTTTCCAATATTATTAAGCAAAAACTATATGTAGCTATTGAGAGTCAGGTAGGGAAACTATGCCATTGTAAAAAGCGGTTTTTACTTTTTTTGCCCGAAAGTGAAAGCCATTCCATGGGCCTGTTATTTGCTAATTTTTTAATTCGTTCGCGAGGCCATGAAGTTGTTTTCTTGGGGCAAGATGTGCCTTTACGCGATTTGCAGGAAGCTTTTAAAGCAGAATCACCCGATTATATTTTTACCATTGCTACTTCGTGTAACTTAAAAATATCGATGCAGGAATTGGTTGATTTTTTAAGCCAGAATTGGACGCAATCGCAAATATTAGTGACCGGTTATCAGTTTATGATTGCTGATTTAAACCTGCCAACCAATGTGCATTTAATTAAAAGAATGGAAGACTTTTTAGGTTTTGTCAATGGCCTTTCCATTGAGCATTTACGTGCTTCTTAAGCCAACAACTATTTCAACATTTCTGTTGCCAGCTCATCTTCGTTATTAACCATTTTATACGAAGGACCTAATTCAAACAATTTATCATTTATCTCTTCCTGTAATATTTGTCTGATGCGCATAACGGTTTTAATGCCACCTTGTATGGTTGTGTACTCCAATAGGCCTCCATCCAGTTTGCTGTATACATCATCCTGTTCGCCACCCATGTTTATTTTAGGAATTTCTTTACTAAACCAACATTCGGTTACAATGTCCTGCCCGTTTACCTTCATTTTAAGTATGGCTTTGGTAGCAGTAAAGCCGGCAATTTTCTTAGTTTCTTTGGTTATTTCAATCTCCACCTGAAACTTGCTGCTGTCGCCCAACATTTTTTTTATTTCTTCATCGGTTTTAATAAAGGCTACTTTCTTTTTGCGCTCTGCATTGTTAAAGGCAAACAAAAAGTGCTTTTTATTCGGATCCCTTATAATAATGAGTTTACCAAAAGGCATAGGTGTTTCCACACGGGTTTTACCATCTTTAAAATAAGCAGTAGCATCCTTGGGTAACATTTCAGCCATAGCCGTTTTTTGTTCAGCCGGAATATCCGGAAAATCCATTTCGTAAAATATTTTTCCTTGCTTAATGGTGTTTTGTGCAAAAGCTGTTTGCACAAAAAAGAGGCATATAATGGCAATAGAAACGCGTTTCATCATACTGCAAATAGCTATAAATAATTGATAGTTAATTAACCATTTATCCAAAACTTACCATAACACTTCACTTCATCAAACCCTAATGAAGCACTCTTTTATTTGGAAACAAAAGAGCAATTCACTTACTTGCTTAAAGGAAATATTTGGAACAAACCTTTAGCTTACAATCATTAAAATGAAAAAAATTACAACAACAATACTTGGACTTCTTCTGTTGGTTTTAACCGCTTACGGGCAGTCGGCACCACAAACAGAACAAACTCCTAAACCAAAACAAACCGCAAACAAACAGAGCAAATTTATTTATGTGCTTAAGCTAACGCCTACTTACCAAAACGAGGCTAACTGGACAGATGAAACACGTAAAATAGTTACGGCTCATTTTAACCAATTGAAAAAACTGAAAGAGGATGGACAGGTGATTTTAGCAGGAAAAACAGATTATACTAAGGATAATCCAGCTAATTTTGGTATCGTCATATTTAACGCAGAAAATTTAGAAGCGGCAAAAAAATTAATGAACAGCGACCCTGCCGTTATGCAAAACGTAATGACGGCTGAATTACATCCATTTTCATTGGCTTTATTGATAAATGAATAAATAGGCCTTTCGCAAGTGATTTTAAACAAAAACAACATCCATTGGATGTTGTTTTTGTGTTAGGGGTTATTTTGAATAAATCCACCTGATGCCTTCTTCTACTGGGCCCAATAACTTAAAGCCTGCTTTTTGAAGTACTTTTTGTGATTGAATACCATCTGGTAGTGTATCAGCTATAATTGATTTTAAGTCCGGATTTTCTGACATCCATTGAATTAAGCAACTTGTTGCCTCCGTTGCGTAACCTTTGTTTTCATACTTTTTATCAATATAATAGCCTATCATAACTTCCCCGTTTTTATCGGGCAGCCCATTACAGCCAATACCGCCAATAGTTATGTTCTCCAATTTATTTACAATGAGCCATTGAGTAAACCATTGAAAATGGTCTTGATTCGCTTTAACCATAGGTAAAATAAATTCAGTTATGGCAGTAGATAACTCTTCTAAAAAAGAATCGTCCGCATTTAGTTGAAGATTGGAGAAATTAAGACCTAAAAAACTTTCCAGCTTATTACGACTTTCAGATAATATAGTGACTTCCTCGCAGGATAAAGCCATCAGTATTAGTCTTTCTGATTGTATTTGATACATTTTATTTTTGTTTAAGATTTGGACATGAATAAATAAAACCCTTCATAAAAAGAGTTAAAAAAATGAATTGAAATCTTAAACGAGGTCAGGCAACTGACCTATAATTTTGAATAACAGAGGCGTTTATTTGGCGACAAAAATATTTTATTATAAGAACAAAATCAAATAAAAGTAGCCAGCCCTTTAATTCAATATTTTAAGTAATTTCCAAAGCCCTCGCTCGCGTTTAGCGAGTGAGTATATCAATCAAGCCCTTGGCTATAAAACCACAAAACCAGCTTAGAATAATCCCATATTTTATGCTTAAACTATTGGCATTTTCCCTATAATTGTGCTTTCAATTTATCAATTTAATGGAAACTGTAGAAGCATATAAACCAAAGCACAAAATTCGTATTGTAACAGCAGCAGCTTTATTTGATGGCCACGATGCCGCCATCAATATTATGCGCAGAATTATTCAGGCGAGTGGTGCTGAGGTTATTCATTTAGGCCACGATAGAAGTGCTGAAGAGGTGGTTGATACTGCTATTCAGGAAGATGCAAATGCTATTGCCATGACATCGTACCAAGGCGGACACGTGGAGTACTTTAAGTTTATGCACGATTTATTGGCACAAAAAGGTTGTGGCCATATTAAAATATTTGGAGGTGGAGGTGGAACCATTCTGCCCGAGGAAATGGAAGAACTGCATGGTTATGGAATTACCCGCATTTATGGTCCGGATGACGGGCGTGCAATGGGTTTACAGGGTATGATAAATGATATGTTGGAAAAATGCGATTTTGCTACCGGAACCAACTTAAATGGCGAAGTAAAACATTTAAAAGACAAAGATTACAAATCAATAGCCAAGCTAATTTCAGCAGCCGAAAATTTTCCGGAAACATTTGCTGCGCAACACAATGAAATATCAAAAAACATAGCCAACAGCACCATTCCAGTTTTAGGTATTACAGGTACCGGTGGAGCAGGTAAATCATCGTTGGTAGATGAATTAGTACGTAGGTTTTTATTAGATTTTAAAACCAAAACAGTAGCTATTATTTCTGTTGACCCAAGTAAACGCAAAACAGGTGGCGCATTATTAGGCGATCGTATTCGTATGAATGCCATTAAAAATCCACGTGTGTATATGCGTTCATTGGCTACACGTCAAAGCAATTTAGCTTTATCAAAATATGTAAAAGAAGCCGTTGATATAGTAAAAGCAGCCAATTTCGATTTAATCATATTAGAAACTTCAGGTATTGGACAAAGCGATACCGAAATTATAGAACATAGCAATACCAGTTTATACGTAATGACTCCGGAGTATGGAGCCGCTACCCAATTAGAAAAAATTGATATGTTGGATTTTGCCGACATTATTGCTATCAATAAATTTGATAAAAAAGGTGCTTTAGATGCATTGCGCGATGTAAAAAAACAATTCCAGCGCAACCATAAGCTATTTGATAAATCGCCCGATGAAATGCCAGTGTACGGAACCATAGCCAGTCAGTTTAACGACCCGGGTATGAATAGTTTGTACAAGGCCATTATGGATAAAATAGTAGAACGCTCGGGAGCTGATTTAAAATCAAACTACCACATAAGCGAAGAGATGAGTGAGAAAATTTATATCATTCCACCATCGCGCATCCGCTATTTATCAGAGATAAGCGAGAACAACAGAGGTTATGATAAATGGGTAGATAAACAAGTAGAGATAGCCGATAAGTTATTTGCTTTACAATTGTCAGTTGAAACCCTATCGGCCAACAAAAATATAGATGCAGCTTTAATTGATGCACTGAAAGCAGCTTACAAAGACATTGAATTAAACCTTGACCCACGCAATAAAATATTACTGGAAACTTGGGAAGAGAAAAAGAATTTATTCCGCAACGAGTATTATGTTTTTAAAGTACGCGACAAGGAAATAAAAATTAAAACCCATTCAGAATCGCTTTCACACTCGCAAATACCCAAAGTAGCCGTTCCTAAATTCAGGGCTTGGGGTGATATATTGCGTTGGGCATTGCAAGAAAATTTCCCGGGCGATTTTCCTTATACTGCCGGTATATATCCGTTTAAACGCGAAGGTGAAGACCCAACACGTATGTTTGCCGGAGAAGGTGGGCCAGAGCGTACCAACAGACGTTTCCATTATGTATCGCAAGGTATGCCGGCCAAACGTTTAAGTACCGCTTTCGATTCAGTTACGCTCTACGGAAACGACCCTGACCATAGACCGGATATATATGGAAAAATTGGTAATTCAGGCGTAAGCGTATGGAGTTTAGATGCAGCTAAAAAACTATATTCAGGTTTTAACTTAGCCGATCCTAAAACATCCGTTTCCATGACCATCAATGGGCCGGCAGCTATTATCTGTGCATTTTTTATGAATGCCGCCATTGACCAACAATGCGAATTGTATATTAAAGCCAATGGATTAGAAGCAGAAATTGATAAAAAGATAGAAGCTATTTTTAAAGCCAAAGGAACCACACGTCCGACCTATAACGAAGCTATGCCCGAAAGCAATGACGGTTTAGGATTAATGTTATTAGGCGTAACAGGCGATATGGTTTTACCGGCCGATGTATATGCAAAAATAAAAGCCGATACTTTAAAACAAGTACGCGGTACTGTGCAAGCTGATATTTTAAAAGAAGACCAGGCGCAAAACACCTGTATTTTCTCTACCGAGTTTTCATTGCGCGTAATGGGCGATGTACAGCAATATTTTATTGACAATGCCGTACGTAATTTCTATTCTGTTTCTATTAGCGGATACCATATAGCCGAAGCAGGAGCCAACCCTATTACCCAGTTGGCATTAACACTTTCAAACGGTTTTACCTTTGTAGAGTATTACTTAAGCCGTGGAATGAACATTGACGATTTTGCACCCAATTTATCATTCTTCTTCTCCAACGGTATAGACCCTGAGTATTCAGTAATTGGTCGTGTAAGCCGTAGAATTTGGGCTAAAGCCATGAAACTAAAATATGGTGGAAACGAGCGTTCGCAAATGTTAAAATACCATATTCAAACTTCCGGTCGTTCCCTACATGCACAAGAAATAGATTTTAACGATATACGCACCACCTTACAAGCTTTATATGCTATTTACGACAACTGTAATTCATTACATACCAACGCATATGATGAAGCTATAACTACACCAACAGAAGAGTCGGTAAGACGTGCTATGGCTATCCAGTTAATTATTAACCGTGAGTTAGGTTTAGCCAAAAACGAAAATCCGTTACAAGGTTCATTCATTATTGAAGAGTTAACCGATTTAGTAGAAGAAGCCGTGTTAAGCGAGTTTGATAAAATAAACGAACGTGGAGGTGTATTAGGCGCTATGGAAACCATGTACCAACGTAATAAAATACAAGAAGAAAGTATGTATTACGAAATGCAAAAACACACAGGTGAGTTTCCTATTATTGGGGTAAATACATTCCTGTCAAGCAAAGGCTCACCAACCATATTGCCTAAAGAAGTTATTCGCTCAACCACCGAAGAGAAAGAATACCAGATTACCATGTTGAACGAGTTGAAAAAAGGCAATGAAGCAAAAGGCAAAGAAATGCTCCACACCTTGCAGCAAGTAGCCATTCACAACGGAAATATATTTGATGCTTTAATGGAAACGGTTAAATACTGCTCATTAGGACAAATTACCAACGCCTTGTTTGAAGTAGGC
The DNA here is from genome assembly GCA_040388375.1 of Bacteroidota bacterium. Taxonomy (NCBI): domain Bacteria; kingdom Pseudomonadati; phylum Bacteroidota; species Bacteroidota bacterium. Next base: position 317,649 of record JAZKBU010000004.1, read on the forward strand.
GGACAGTATAGACGAAATATGTAAAATATAAATAGAAAAGACGTTGCATTGCAACGTCTTTTTTTTGTTAAAGGTAGAGAGTTACATATAACGTCTCCTCAAAACATAATCTATGGACATCAAACTACTTATTATTTTCATTCTCGCTGTTCATTTAGTAAAATCGAGCATACTATACCACTACAACAAAAAGTATAATTTAACCATTACTGTTTCCGATTTTATAGCCTATTTAATATCGGGTTATTTTACCCTTTACATAGAAAAAGGCCCGGCAGATGCACAACGAAAAACAATACAGGTTTTACATTATACCATATTGGTTTTAGTGCTTGGCATAATAAGTTATGCTTTGTTTTTGGTATTTTAGATACGTTGCACAGTTACGTTTAAATGTGGTACTTAATAACCCATTTATTTTTTCAATAAATCCTTATAAATAGTTACCTCCTTTTGCAAGTCATACACCTGTTGCTGTAAAGCAATTTCCTTTTCAGTACTGCTCTTAACAGGGTGGTATTGCGATAACAGGATAAAGAAGTTAACATCCATAGCCACACCCAAATTCCAAAGGTCATTACTCTTTATACTTTGTTTTTCAGTAAACCTTTTAATAGTCATTTGCGGAGTGTTTAATGCCCTTGCTAACTGAGCATGCGTAAACCTTTTTTCAGCCATTACCTTTGCCAATAAATGGCCATTATGTGGCATATTTAATTCTCTGTTTGCAGCCATTGTTCTAAACTATTTTATAAGTAAACGAAAAGGGTACTTTTTTAGCATCAAAAACGATAAATAATTATCAGCTGCGTTAGTTGGCAAGTAAATACAGATAGTTAATTGTAAAAATATATCATGGAGAAATAAATATTGATTTTTTATTATCAGCTTGGTTATGCGGCAAACAAAAAATGATATTTTATTAACTGCTGCGATATGCGGGAATAAAATACAGATAATTTTTATACTAAAAGCAAATGCGGCAGCCTTTAAACGCCTTTTTCTGTGCATATACAAAAAGCCCGCCAGTGCGGTTTTGCAAACCGCACTTAGTTACTATAAGCATTTGCAATGCGAAAAAGAAACTTCACGAGTAATTATAAAGCAGCTTCCAGCTGCAACAAAGAATATGATATGTGTCCAAGGTTGGTGTCCTCACCAACCTTCACTTATTCATCAGCGAAGTTCTATAATGGCTTGCAAACCGAACTTGATTTTTTAGTGCATTACAATGAGTTTATTTAGCTTGCCCAAAAAGTGGTTGGTGAGGACACCAACCACGGACAGCAAAGTTTAAATGTAACAGGTTTGTTGCTCAGTCTGTTTTGGGAGTCAAGCCTGTTTTATAATCAATTATTTTTTTAGTAACCTTTATATAATAAGATAAGCCTAACTTTACTTTACTAATAAATATAATTATGGAAAAAGAATTTGAAATAGGCGATACCGTTAGGTTATTATCAGGCGGTCCGTTAATGACCATAAACGAATCAAATAAAGGCAAAGCTTTTGTTGATTGTATTTGGTTTAATGTAGAAGGCAATAAATGCGAATCAACATTTAAAATGGCCATTATTATGCATGATGATGATTTTGATTTGAACGAATTTGAAATGGAAGAAGACGAGTGGGATGATGCTAACGAAGAAGAGAAATAATTAATACCAAATTAAAAGCGAGTATTCTTTACTCGCTTTTTTTATACCACTACCTGGTGCTGCTAAAAACACTGGCAATTTCAAATATTGTATTAAATTGCTCCATATATATTTATACAATTATTACCAGTTAGCAATGCCGTTTTTTCTATCAATATATCGGGCCAAAAAGGTATTAAATACCATCAGGCTACTTTATATTTTTATTTGTTTTATAAGTATATCACAAGTACAGGCACAGCATTTCAATTTCCGCAATTTTGGTATTAACAATGGTTTACCCAGCAGTTTTGTATACGATGTTTTTGAAGATAGCAAAGGCTACCTATGGTTTTTAACCGAAAAAAATGTAACCCGTTTTGACGGCAAACAATTCTCCTATTTTAACTATAAGGATGGGTACGATGAAACAGGATTGTTTAGAGTAGTAGAGGACAAAGCAGGAACACTGTGGTTTTTAACAACAACCTTTAAAATATTTGCGTTTAAAAATGGAACCTTTACCAAAGTAAAATCAAACGATAAGTTTGGCTGGGTTGATATAGGTTTTGATAAAAAAGTAAAAATAATAAGCCGCGATGGAAGGAAACTATACCAGGTAAATGACGACTTTACGCTATCGCCCATACCCATTAACAATAAAAAAGCAGCGTACAATTTTGTAGAAATAAAACACAACGAGTACCTGATAGGCACTACTGTAGGTGTTTTATTGTTGACCAACAACGGCACAAAAGAAATTTTACCCGCCAACACACATAGTAAAAGAGTAGTTCCGCGTATATTTAAAACCAAGGATGCTATTTTCTTAACCAACGAAACAGGCATTTTTAAATACAACCCAAACAATTACAGTGTTCAACTACAGTTACCTTTGTATAATAACGATGAAGTATTTAATATATACGAAGAAGAAGACAACAACAATATTTGGGTATGTAGTTTGAACGGATTGTTTAAATACAAAAAAACATTAAGCAGTAGCGTTAAGCCAGAAGGCTTCTTTGAAAATACACCGGTACATTCTATATGTAAATCGAAAGATAACTTATTTTGGATTTCGACCTATGCAAACGGAACCTTTGTTTGCGATTTTAACTCTAAACATTTAACCCAAAAAGAAATAGGTGAAAATGAAAAAATACTATACGTTAAAAACCTAAACGAAAAAATATACTTCTTCAACCAGAACATATATACCTGTGCTTTATCCAATAACAAGCTCGAAAAACTGAATATAAGCCACGATAAGAATGTAGCCAGCCAGGAACGATTTTTTGAATACGCTACCTCTTTTAAAGACTCCTTTATTTTTGTAAAAGGTTCAGCTAATTTTTTCATCAATAAAAATGGCATTACAAAGTATGAAGTAGGTAATACCAATAAAATAGGCGACAGCCTTATTTATTTCGATATGAAATGGAATCAAGGAATAACCATGCTATCAGAAAAAGGAATTTCCCAACATACGCCCAATAATGTAGTAGTTCCCTTTTACAAGTACAATATGATAGAGTCGTTTTTGGTTAAAAACGATATTTATATAGACAATATTAAACCCGTATATTTAGATAAAGATACCGTTTACCTCGCCTCCAATAAAGGCCTAATTAAATTGTATTTAATCAACAACAAAATAGCCTATAACATAAAAGCCATCAATGGAAAAATAGCACATGTTACCAAGTACAATAATCAGCTAATCGTATCAACCTATACCAATGGCATTTATTTAATCAATCAAAACAACATTGTAAATATTACTTCTATTGAAGGTTTACCATCAGACTATACCACCGAAAGCGTAGTAAACGATAACAGGATATGGGTATGTACCAATAAAGGTTTATCGCGCATTGACCTAAATAACTTAAATAACATAACCAATTTTACCTCGTTAGATTATTTAATAGACAATGAAGTAAACGATATAGCCTTTTTTAAAGATACCGTATACGTAGCCACCTCCAAAGGCTTAAGTTTTTTTCCGCAACGTATTATTTTCAAAGACAAATTCCCTTCCGTTTTTTTAGAGAAATTTGAAATTAATAACCAGGATACCATTATACGCGATACCTATTATTTGCCTTATACCAATAACAATTTTACTTTCCATTTCAGCTCGCCTAGCTATCGCTCAGGTAACAACAACATATTCCAGTTTGTTATAAAAAAAGGCAACCATTACGATACCAATTATTATCAATCAGGTACCATTCAGTTAAGTTCACTTATTCCGGGAGCTTACCAGTTTTTTATATGCGTAAAAAATATAGATGGTTTGTGGAGCATTAATCCTAAAATAATAAACATTACTGTACTACCACCTTTGTGGGATACGTTTATGTTTAAAATAGTAGCCGTAGCAGTTATATTAATTGTGGTAATTATTATGGTGGTAGGCACTGTTAAAGGCCAAAAACAAAAACAGGAATACAACCGTAAAATTGTAGAAAGCGAATTAAAGTCATTGCGATTGTATATGAATCCGCATTTTATTTTCAATAGTCTATCATCCCTTCAATCGTTTGTGTTGACCAACGAAATAGATAAAGCCAATAACTATATAACTAAGTTTTCAAAACTAATACGTTCCGTTATGAGCTACTCCGTAAAAGGAGAAATAAATTTAAAGGACGAAATAAAATTACTACAATCATACCTTGAGTTGGAGAAAGAAAGATTTGGCAACAGTTTTAACTTTCAAATAAGCTATAGCGATGAGCTGTTTGCAGAACATATTGTTATTCCTTCGCTCATGATACAGCCCTTTGTGGAAAATGCCATTAAGCACGGAATTACAGGCCTATTGGCCAGAGTAGGAGTTATAAAAGTTAAGTTCGAAAAAAGAGATAATGATTTGTATTGCATAGTAGAAGATAACGGAAGAGGTATAGACAAAGACAAACAAAAAGATGGATTGTACGTATCATCAGGTATTAACTTTACAGAAGAAAGAATAAGACTGTTGTTGAACGAACCAAACAAAGAAGTTATTAAGATAATAGATCTGCAGGAAAAAAATCAGCAGGTAGGAACCCGCGTTGAAATATTGGTGCCCGTTTTGAATAAAGGAAGCATATGAAAAAGTGTATCATTATTGACGATGAAAAAAACTGTAGAATTGCTTTAAACGAAGTTTTAAAAGTAAGTGGGTTTGATATAGAAGTAATACACGAAACAGGCGATGCGCTTCAGGCTTACGAGCTAATAATGACCAAGCAGCTTGCTCCCGATATAGTTTTTTTAGATATTCAGATGCCCGGCTGCGATGGATTTAGCTTTATAAAAAAATTTGATAACATGACGTTTCGGGTAGTTTTTACTACCGCTTACGATCAATATGCCATTAGAGCCATTAAGTTTTCAGCAGTAGATTATTTGTTAAAGCCGATTGATTTAGAAGACATCAAACAAGTGCTAACTAAAATTTTTCAGGACGAAAGTAAATGCAATGTAATAGGCAATTTTAAAAACAAACTGGTAAACAATACCATATTCGATACCCTTGTAATGAATGCAACGGATGAAAGAATACAAGTAGCCGTTGCAGATATACTTTACATAGCAAGGACAGATAATACATGCAAGTTGTTTTTAAATACAGACGAAGAAGTAGCTTTAACTGATAGTTTAGATTACTACGAAGACATACTCCTTTACCCGTTTTACAGGGTACACGATGATTATTTGGTTAACCTGAGCAAACTAAAAAAACAATCTAAATACAAAGCAGGTGTTATAGAAATAGAAAATGGAACAAGCATAACTATTGCCGACAGGCGAAAAGAAGAGCTGTTGGAATTGTTAAATAAAAGCTAAACAGTTTAAACTTTAGGTTTTAATAATAGCTAATTTGTACATTTGAATACATGCATATTAAATTAGAAACAGAACGATTATACCTGCGCGAGTTTACGCTTGATGATGCAGCCATGGTTTTTGAAATGCATCAGGATCCGGCCATTACACGTTATACTGGCGACCCATTACCTTGGGATAGTATAGCACATACCGAAAAAATTTTAACCGAAGCCATATTGCCACAATACCAGCATAATATTGGCAGGTGGGCAGTTCATTTAAAAGCCACCGATGAATTTATAGGTTGGTGTGGTTTAAAAAACACAGGCGAAGAAATAGATTTAGGTTACCGGTACATACAAAAATATTGGGGCAACAGGTATGCAGTAGAAGCTGCAAAAGCAGTATTAGACTATGGTATTAAATTACAACTACCCAATATAATTGGTCGGGCATCCGTTGCTAATGTTGCCTCCGTAAAAATATTAGCTCAAATAGGTTTAACCTTCGATACCTTTTATATGGACGAAGACACCATGGAAGAATCAGTGCGATACATTTACAAAGTCTGATAGAACAATAAAAGAGGACAGGATACAGCATCTTTTTTACTCAGCTATTTGGCTGTAAAAATTCTATATTATTTGCGTACAAATATTTTTTTCTTACATAAATCTATGCTAAATCTGTGGCATAAATTTACACTACATGATTACTATAATTAACCGCAGATTTTTACCGAATAAAATAAAAGTTACATCGTGGGAAGTATTAGCTCCATACTTTACACAATTGCTCGAACGAGCCATTAACTCCAAAGACGATTTAGAAAATTGGTTAAAAGATAGAAGCGAATTAGAAGCTTTTGTAAGCGAAGATTTAGCCTGGCGTTATGTAAAAATGACGTGCGATACCACCAACAAAGATTTAGAGCAAGCCTATTTGTTTTTTGTAACAGAAATAGAGCCTCAAATTTCTCCCTTAAACGATCAGTTAAACAGAAAATTAGTAGCCAGTAAATACATTGACGAACTGGATCACGATAAATACTTTATATACCTACGCGGAGTAAAGAAAGAAATAGAAATATTCAGAGAAGAAAACGTGCCTTTAATGGCCGAAATAGCTACCGAAAGCCAAAAATATGGCAGCATAGTAGGTAGCATGAGTGTAGAGATAGATGGCAAAGAATTAACTTTACAACAAGCAGCTAATTTTTTAAAGAATCCTGATAGAAGCATACGCGAAAATGCCTTTTTAAAAATAAACGAAGTACGTGCAAAACATACCACTGAGTTAGATGAGCTTTTTGATAAACTCATAGCATTGCGCCATCAGGTAGCGGTAAATGCAGACTTTGCTAATTTCAGAGATTACATGTTTGCCACATTGGGCAGGTTTGATTATACCCCAGAGGATTGTTTTGCTTTTCACGATGCTATACAAAAAGAAGTATTACCATTGGTAAAAGCATTTAACGAAACACGCAAAGCAGATTTAGGTTTTGATTTAAAACCTTGGGATATGGAAGTAGATACCAAAAACCGAGAAGCATTGGAACCATTTACAAGCGGTGCTGATTTGTTAGATAAAACAGTAAAATGCTTTAGAAAGGTAGATGACTACTTTGCTTATTGTATAGAAACCATGGACAACATGCAACGTTTGGATTTAGAAAGCAGGAAAGGCAAAGCACCCGGAGGCTACAACTACCCAATGGCCGAAACCAGCGTACCATTTATATTTATGAATGCAGCCTCGTCAACCCGCGATGTAGAAACCATGGTACATGAAGGTGGACATGCCGTACATTCGTTTTTAAGCAAAGATTTAGAACTGGCAGCCTTTAAAAACTGCCCGAGCGAAGTAGCCGAATTAGCCAGCATGAGCATGGAATTAATCAGCTACGATGGACAAGATGAATTTTACAAAACACCGGCCGATTTTAACAGGGCAAAAGAAGAACACCTGGAAGGCATTATTAAAATATTACCTTGGATTGCTACTATCGATAAATTTCAACATTGGATATATACCCATCCAACCCACACCGCACAAGAACGCAAAGCCTATTGGGTTGAATTAAGCAAAGAGTTTGGAACAGGTATGGTTGACTGGACAGGATTTGAAGCCATACAAGCTTATACATGGCAAAAACAATTACATCTGTTCGAAGTACCATTTTACTATATTGAATACGGTATGGCACAACTAGGAGCCTTAGCCGTTTGGAAAAATTATATTGCCGATAAACCAACCGCATTGGCACAATACAAAGCCGCCTTGAGTTTGGGCTATACCACTACCATTGGTAATATTTATAAAACAGCAGGTATCGAATTTAATTTTACCGATACCTACATCAAACAATTGATGGAGTTTGTAAAAGAAGAATTGAAAAAATGCATGTAGCTATTGTAGAGACGTTGCTTGCAACGTCTCTATTTACTTTAAACAATTTGAGTAAGTAGAATGAATTTAATTGCTTGCCAATACTGGGTCAGTATTATTGCTCTCTTCGTGCATAAGTGGCAATGTTAATACAAATTCAGCCCCTTGGCCTTGTATGCTATTTACAGTTATATCACCATTTATTAGGTCGGCCAGTTGTTTTACTATAAATAAACCCAATCCTGTTGACGATTCACTGGCAGTTGGCCGTGCGCTTAACTTTTGAAAACGCAGAAATAGTTTTTCCTTGTCATCGTCAGATAAACCGGGTCCTTGGTCCTTTATTTTAAAGAGAGCCTTGTCGTTTTCAATAGCAGTTGAAAAAGTTATTTTAGACTTATCGGGCGAAAACTTAATAGCATTACTTAGTAGATTATCAATAATGCGTGAGAAGTACTCTTTCGATGAATATATATTGTAATCGCCATCACCTTCCTTCAGGCTTATTTCAATACTTTTTTCGTTGGCTATGGCTTTAAAACCATTTACCATATCGCGTACCGTTTCTTTAGCGTTAAAGTATTCCATTTTGTGGCTTTGCCCATACATTTTCGGGTTCGATATTCTGCTTAAGTCAATCGTATCCTGTATTAACCGTAAACCTTCCCTGCTAATTTTTTCTATATAGTTTAAATAAGTTTCCTTCTCATGTTCATCATCTTCGTGCGCCACCAAATTGCGTAAGCCTATAATTTTAGAAAAGGGAGAACGCAAGTCATGTGCTAAAATGCCTATTAAACCCTGGTTCTCTTGTACTAGATGTTCCAATTGTTCATTTTTACTGGTTATCTCTTCGCTTTTAGTGTGCAGTAGTTGTTTTGCTTTTCGTGTTTTATTTAAACTAATAGCTAAAAAGGTACTAATGGCTAATACCACAAACAAAGCAACAGCTAAGTATGCATTGTTTATGGAGCGTTGTTGTAACAAGTTATTTTGTACCGTAAGCAATTGGTTCTCGCTTTCTTTGGCTAAGGTTTGATACTTGGTTTCAGTTTCCAGTAAAATTTGAATATCATTACCATTTTCCAGAGAGTCATATAAATTTTTGTGTAACCTTTTTAAAGCCAGACTGCTTTTAAAATCGCCTAGGTCATACTTTAGTTCAATCAGAAAAGAATATATTTCTAAACGAGAAGAGGGCAGGTTATGTTCAAACGACATATTTAGCGCCTTGTTTAAATATACTTCAGCCTCTTTACGCCTGTGATGCCTCATTAACAACCTTCCGATGGCGGAGTATGAGTTTAAATTATTCGAGTTGCCCTCTCCGCCTCCTTGTGATTTAATGGATTGGTGGTACAATGCGTAGGCTTTGTCAAAATTACCCAATTCCAAATTAGCTGTTGCTAAGTTATGGTATATTCTGCTCAGGCCATAATTATCCTTATTAATCAAATTGTATTTGGCTGCCTTATTTAAAAAATAAATAGACGAATCCGGCATGTTTAAGTTTTGGTATGCAGAACCTAAGTTGTTGCATATAGCCGATATTTTATAGGCAATGTTTTCGCTTTCAAAATATGCCAGGGCCTTTTTATAATATTCAACAGCGCGGTTTATTTTGTCGTTATGAGCATATACAACACCTATACTGTTATAGCATTCAGCTATTCCCCTTTTGTCTTTTAAACGTTGTCTTATTTGTAAACTCTGAAAAAAGTAATCAATAGCCTTGTTTAGTTCAAAACGTTCATCGTGGTATATACCTAAATACCTTAGGTTTTGAGCCATAAGCGTATCATCATGTAATCCCTTATTGGTTTCATAAGCTTCGTATAAATAAACACCCGCTTTTTCAATATTTCCATGCAAAAAGGTTAAATAGCCCAACATCATTGTGCCAGCCACTTCACCCGTTTTGTAGTTTAGTTTTTTGCTTGCATTAATTATATTATAGGTTTCAGTAAAGGCAAAAACAGAGTCTTCTTTTTTATGGTTAATCTCAGCTATTCTTAATTTTATCTCCTTTACACTTTCAGGCTCAGCTGCTAAGGTAATAGTAACCTGAGTAAGCAGAAACAGAATAAGAGCTATGTACTTTTTGTGTTTTGGCATCAAATCATTTTTTTGATTTAGGATGAATTATAAAGGCAAAATAGTTAATTTTTTTTTAATAAGTAAACAAATATTAAGTTACTAGTTACGCAGCCATATTTCAGGATTTTGAGCTTGTTTGTTTTTATACACCTCAAAGTGAATTTCTGTTTTGTTGTCATAATCGTTGGTATAAACAGTACCAATCAGTTCACCTGCATTTACTTCTTGTCCAATGCGCACTTGCACATTTTCTACTTTGGCATAAATGGTAAAGTATTCTCCATGTTTAACAAGCACAATTTTTTCCATGCCCGGTACTTCAAATACGGCTTTCACTTTTCCTTTAAATACACACTTTACTTCCGTTTGTTTTTTGCACGAAATATTAATACCATTATTCGTTGTTCTTACCGCTTTTAGTGTTGGGTGCTGGTGTGTACCAAACCCCTCACTTATAAAACCATTGTTAACAGGCCAAGGTAATCTGTTTTTCATGTTAACAAAATCAGTACTGGCTTTTAAATCCTCAGGTGATAGCTCTGTTGAGGGTACTTTTTTAGGTTCAACCGTAGGTGTGGTAATACCCTTTTTCTTATTTTCAGCAATCAATTTAGCCCTTTCCTTAGCGGCTTTTTCTTCCGCTATTCTGCGTCTTTCCTCTTCTTTTCTGCGGGCTTCTTCAATTTCTTTTTGTATTAAGTCAGCAATTTTCTGACTCAGTTTTTGGTAGTTTTTTTCCGTTTCCTTTAACTCCGTTTGCAGTTGTTTTTGTTTGCCTTGCAGTTCAGTAAGTACTTGTGTTTCTTCTTTTTTATCAACTTCCAGTTCCTTCTTTTCCGTTTCCTTTACCCCATACAGTTTTATGCTTTCGTTCCTGATTTTACGCATATTGTTTATTTCTTGCTCAATCGCTTTTTGCGTATTGATAATGGAACGTACCTGCATTTGTTTATACTCCGAGAGTTTGTTTAAATACTTAATGCGTTTGTAGGCATCGTTAAATCCTTCAGCATTGAATAAGAAACCCAGATTATTTACACGGTTTTTGCTTTTATAAATAGCCAGCATATTGTTGGCATAATCCTGCTTAAGCCTTTTCAATTGAGCGTTTAAAGTATCAATGGTTATAATACTTTCATCCACCTCAACACTTACTTCAAATATTTGTTGGGCAATATTATCAATTACTTTTTCGCGTGTTTTTATTTGCGCAGTAATGGCTTTTAATTGAGTAAGCTTGGTGTTTTCTTTTTGTTTGGTTTCAGCAATTACCTTTTTTGTCTGGTCAATTTTTTGCAAAAGGTTTTTGCGCTCTGTTTCCAGTTGCTTGCGTTTAGCACTTGTTTTTTGCGCATGGGAGTGAGTGCTTACAGCAAAAAGTAAAAAGCATATAAATAGCCCTTTAAGGCTTAATAAGGCGGTGGTTGTAAGTAACCTTTTAGTGGGCAATGGTTTTGTAGCTATTAGGTACACGTATTTGCGGATCTCTCTTTTTTTCAAATACAAAATTGAAAAGTTTCATGGAGCATCCTACATTTTTTTCTGCCCTAATGTTAATAGCTAGCTCACTTGGATAGTAATTTGTACCATTTTGAAAAAATTGCTTGTAAGCAATATCCATTTGCTGGTTTTTTAATGAGTCCTGTAACAAGCTAGTATTTATTTTAGCTATTTGCCCTTTGTTGTAGTAACAAATTTGTGCTACCTCATTTATAAAAGTTTTAAGAATAAACTGAGCTTGGTTGGAGTCAATGGCAGTGTGGTCAGTAGTATTGGTAAACAACGCATTGCCAATAAGCATGTTTTCTATGTTTTCAAACTGTAAAGGAGCCGAACTGTATTTTTTTAAAAAGCTATAAGAAGCCAGTGTGTTTACTTTATTCCAATGGTCAATAATTTGAATTTGGCTTGGCGTTATGTATAAACGGGCCACTTCAATACCCAATAAGTAAGTAGCTTTTATAAAAATAAAATGACCTTTTTCCATTTCCAAACTAATGTCAAAAGTGTAGTCATTTTTACCATCGCTGTATTCACATTCCCCTTTGCAGCTTAAGTAATTATAAGTGTTTTGCTGTTGGTTAATATTGTTTATAAAAGCTTCATTGTTTTTATAAAAAGTACTGTCAATACTTGTTCCTTGCGGCAATTTAACACCTAAACCTTTTTTTGTTTTACAGGCCGACATAAAAAGAAGCAATGCTGCCAGTAAACAAAAAACTTTTATAACAATATATTTCACTTTTAAATTTTATTTGCAGCAAATATGCTTGTAAGCTGCTTAATATAAAAATTGTTTTATATTAAGTTTGTCCAAAAGCCAAACTATTAATTAGCAAAAAATGTCGAGCCACCATATAGTAAGAGACGAGCAGGAACCAGCATTGATAATAGCCAATGGAGAAAGCTGTAGTTTTGAGTTATTGGGCCAGTTATTAGAATGGAGCCCCGTAGTAATGGTGCTGGATGGTGCTATACACCGCGTATTACAACTAGGTATAAAAATAGATATAGTATTAGGCGATTTTGATAAAAAAGAAAACTGGGAAGAGCTGTTAAAAGACCAGCAACCGGTGGAAGTAGTGCACACCCCAGACCAAAATAAAACAGATTTAGAAAAGGGTCTCGATTTTTTAATTGCCAAAGGACACAAAACTGCCAATATTGTTTGGGCTACAGGCCGCAGAGGTGACCATCATATTAATAATTTAAGCACATTAGTTAAGTACAAGCAAAAAATAACCATGGTTATTTTAGACGACTATTCGCGTATTTATAATTTGCCACAACACTTTACCAAATGGTATCCTGCCAATTATCCGCTTTCGCTTATTCCTTTGGGGAGCGTGTATAATTTGCAGACAAAAGGCTTAACCTATAATTTAAACAACGAAGATTTACATTTGGGCGAACGCACCAGCAGCAGCAATAAAACAGAAAGCGATGGACTGGTTGAAATTACTTTTGAAAAAGGCAATCTGCTCCTGATGGAATGTAATGACTAAGCGCAGCCAGTTTAGAACAGCAAACCCCTTTGCCAAAGCGAGCAAAAGTCCATAGTAATAGCTACCGAAAAATGAATAGCAATACCTAACCAGATGCTATTGCTTTTTAAACTCAGTATACCCAATACCAATCCGGCAATAATGGCGGCTAATGTTTCAGGTAGCGGCTTACCAAAATGTATCATACAGTATGGAATAGTCATTACTAAAATACTATAAAAGCCAAAACGATTTTTATTACCGTGTAACATAAAACCACGGAAGAAAAACTCAACAGCAAAAAACTGTAATAAATACAATAGCTCCCAAGCCAAAAAACGAGGATAAAGTAATTCGCCTGCCTGTAATTTATAAAAGGGGTATTTGTTTTGGAAACTTTGCGTAAACGAAGCTATAAAAACCAATGGTAACATAATACCAATCATGGCGGCATATAGTTTATAATCCTTTAAAGCACCTTTAATACTTAAGCCATAATTGCTTAATTTATCTTTAAAAACAAAAGTAATAATAGCTATTGGAACAATGGCATAAAACAATACAATAACAGCTACCCAGTAGGCCAGTGCATGTAATTGGTCTGCCATAAAAGTGTGGTATTTGTGGGCTAATTCCTGAAAGCCTAAACCCTGTATAAACTGTAAGGTAAATTCGGTTTTGCCAAAATACTCATCCAGACTAATACATACAGCAGCGGCTATGCAAACAATAAAGGCTTGGGCTTTTATTACTTCCTGTTTATTGTTTTCAGCCTTATCGTAAACGGTTTTTATTAGTTGCTTTATCATTCACACCGCTGAGCTTTTAATAAAATCGTTTCATTCTAAACTCTTTCAACGGAGTAATTAATAAAGGTACTTTTTCAATCAATACAGAACTGGTATCTAAACCAAAAGCTTTAGCTTCCGAAAGACTCAACCTGTCCAAAGAAAAATATACATCCATTATCCATTGTTCGTATGCCGAAAGTTCATTTTCGTTCGATAAATGGCGTTGTAATACCACAAATTTAAAATCACCGGTAATGTTCTGCCCCCTTAACGAAGCGTATCTGCTCGTTACATCTACCTCTCCATTTTTTACCAGTTCTTCTACTACTTTACGGAAGTAGTAATTAATTTTTTGTTCCACCCTAAAACCAAGCCTGAACTCCACTTTAATAATATCGTTAGGTACTATGTGGTCCACTTTATATTGCATAGCATAAGGTTCATCGTCCACATGTATATGCACAAACCAATAAATATCTGCTCGCTTAGGCTGTTTTTGCAAAATAGAATATATAATTTTCGATTCTATTTCATTTTGAGTATCGGCACTGGTTAAATAAACTAGGTGGGTAGCGAATTTGGAAACCGATTCGTCTTTGCTTAACTGCTCCAAAATAGGTATGTACGATTTGAGTTGAACAAATTCCGTCAATCGGTTTTTAATTTTTCGGCCTTTGTACCAAATCCACATAATAAATATAAATACAGAACTGATTACCAAACTTACCCATCCTCCATGCGTAAACTTAAGTAAGTTAGCCGACAGAAATGAACCCTCTATAGCTACATATACCAGTAACAATACAGCCACCAGCCATTTATTTACTTTAATAGTACGTAAATAATTTACCAACAATAAAGTGGTCATGAGCATAGCAATGGTAATGGCTAAACCGTAGGCAGCTTCCATAGCACTTGCTTCTCTAAAGTATAAAACAACACCAATACAACCTGCCCATAAAATTAAATTAGCACTTGGTACATATAATTGACCTTTCATTTCACTCGGAAACTTAATCATTACTTTAGGCCAAACATTTAATCGAATGGCTTCTGAAATAAGCGTAAATGACCCGCTAATTAAAGCTTGACTGGCAATAATAGCAGCCATTGTTGCAATAGCAACGCCATAAGGTAAAAACTCTGGCGACATAATATTATAGAAAGGATTAATACCCGTTTCCGTTAATGTTTGTCCCTCATGAGTTAATAAATTAGCCCCCTGACCAAAATAATTTAAAAGCAAGGCCGATTTAACAAAAATCCAACTTACCCTGATATTGTTTTTACCACAATGGCCCAAATCAGAATACAAAGCTTCAGCCCCGGTGGTACAAAGAAAAACAGCGCCAAGTATCCAAAAACCCTCGTGGTAGTTTACCAATAAATTATAAGCGTAGTATGGGTTTAAGCAGTTTAATACATCTACATGTGTGCCTATTTTTGAAATACCCAAAACCGCTAACATACCAAACCAAAGCAACATAATAGGGCCAAAAGCCTTACCAACTATAGAAGTACCAACTCGTTGAATTAAAAACAAGAAACTGATAATAGCAATTACAATGGGAACGGTAGGAATTTCTGAAAAATTAAAAACATCCGACTTAATCAAATGTAAACCCTCAATAGCTGATGAAACAGAAATGGGAGGTGTAATAACACCATCGGCCAATAAAGCACAACCACCAATAATGGCCGGAAAAATTAAGTAAGGCCTGCGTCTTCTTACTAAAGCGTAAAGTGAAAAAATGCCACCCTCACCGTTGTTATCAGCATTCAGTGTAATTAAAACATATTTTAAAGTAGTCTGTAGGGTAAGAGTCCAAACAATACATGATAAACCACCATAAATGAGATCCTTTGAAATAACCTTATCGCCAACAATTGCGTTTAATACGTAAAGAGGCGATGTTCCAATATCTCCAAAAATAATACCTAGAGTAACTAAAAGCCCAGCTAATGAAAGCTTGTTTTGGCTATGGTGATGTTCGCCCACGATTTTTTTGTATGTAATAAATAAGCTTGCAAATGTATAGCTTCATTTATAATACCCAAATTTTTTATGTAACTATTAGTTAGGCTGATATTAAATATTTAATTTACTGTTTTAGCGGTTTTATATAAGTAAATATTATTTTGCCAGCATTATTACATAAATAAGTTTTGGTTCAAACAATTTTAAAAGGTTATGCCACTGGATTAATTCTTTCGCTTTCATTTGGCGCTGGTTTTTTTTCATTGTTACATGCAAGTATTAGCAAAGGTTATAAAAAGGGTTTATTAATAGCATTGGGTATGTTATTAAGCGATTTGTTTTTTGTAGCCCTTTGTGTATTTGCAGCATCATTTGTTTCAAACCAATTACAAAAACTCGATACCGAAATTCGCATAGTAGGTTTTATAGCCTTAATTGTTTTAGGGGTTAGCACCTACCTGAAAAAAGCTGCCCACCCAAGTGAAATAAAAACAACGGGCAATAAAAATATACTGTATATTATGAAAGGCATTATAATTAACAGCATTAATCCGCTTACCTTGTTATTTTGGTTAGGTTTAGCCGCTTTTGTAAAAAGTAGTTTACCCACTTTGTTTGAAGTGGTTTTGTTTTTCAGTGTTACCTTAGGAGCTATGTTTTTTCATCAGTTTATTATTTGTTACTCAGCCAATAAAGTAAAACATTTATTTTCAGTAAGAATGCAGCAATTGCTCAATCATATTATAGGCGTTGTTTTTATAATAGTTGCTTTTGCCATGCTTTGGCCCGTTATAAAACCCTATTTTGAAAATATAGTTTAAGAAATTTATACATATACAACATGCAAAGAGATACCGTTATATTTGATTTAATCAATCAGGAAAAAAGCCGCCAGGAACATGGCATTGAATTAATTGCTTCAGAAAACTTTACCAGTCCACAAGTAATGGAAGCTATGGGCAGTGTATTAACCAATAAATATGCAGAAGGCTTACCGGGTAAACGTTATTACGGTGGCTGTGAAATAGTTGATCAGGTAGAAAATTTAGCGATTGACAGATTAAAACAAATGTTTGGTGCTACCTGGGCCAATGTACAACCACACTCAGGTGCGCAAGCCAATGCTGCCGTTATGTTAGGTTGCTTAAATCCGGGCGATAAAATTTTAGGTTTCGACCTTTCACATGGTGGGCATTTAACACATGGCTCACCCGTTAATTTTTCAGGTAAATTATATGTTCCTTCATTTTACGGAGTAGAACAAGAAACAGGATTAATAGACTGGAATAAAGTAGAGGCAAAAGCCCAACAGGAAAAACCAAAAATGATTATTTGTGGTGCTTCTGCCTACAGTCGCGATTGGGATTACGCCCGTTTGCGTGCCATTGCTGATAGTGTAGGGGCTATTTTATTGGCCGATATTTCACATCCTGCAGGATTAATAGTAGGTAAATTATTAAACGACCCTATTCAATATTGCCATATAGTTACCTCAACAACTCATAAAACCTTACGTGGCCCACGTGGTGGAATTATTATGATGGGTAACGATTTTGAAAATCCATTTGGACAAAAAACCTTAAAAGGCGATTTGAAAATGATGAGCGCTGTATTAGATGGCGCTGTATTCCCCGGAACACAAGGTGGTCCGTTAGAGCACGTAATTGCGGCTAAAGCAGTAGCTTTTGGCGAGTGTTTAACTGACGATTATAAAACATACGTAAAACAAGTAGCAGTAAATGCACAAGCTATGGCCAAAGCATTTGTAAACCGTGGTTATAAAATTATTTCAGGTGGAACCGATAACCATTTAATGTTAATAGACCTACGCAGTAAAAACCTGACAGGTAAATTAGCAGAAGCAGCTTTAGGCAAAGCCGAGATTACCATTAACAAAAACATGGTTCCTTTCGATGATAAATCGCCATTTGTAACCAGCGGAATTAGAGTTGGAACAGCAGCCATTACCACACGTGGTATGATGGAAAGCGATATGGAACAAATAGTAGACTATATTGACATAGCTTTAATGAACAACGAAAACGAAAGCAAGCTGGCTGATATTAGAAAAAACATCAACGACTGGATGGTTAAGTTCCCATTGTACAAATAGAACTTAGTATAAAATCAAATTATAAGGAAATCCCTTTCAGTTTAACCGGAAGGGATTTTTTGTTTTCAAAAACCAAACCTAAACACACTTTTAATATCCAAACCAAACAATATATTTGAATGCATAATTAACGTTATACATGAACAAAATCCTTCTACTTTTATTTTCACTAGGCTGCTTACAAATAGCTGCACAAACCAACGATGCTGTTGTTATTAAACAATTAACCGAAGAAGTATTAAGCAACGGAAAAGCGTATGGCGATTTGCGCGATTTATGTAAGCAAGTCGGTAATAGAATTAGTGGGAGTCCACAGGCTGAAAAAGCAGTACAGTTAATGTTTAAAAAAATGAAAGCCTATGGTTTTGATTCCGTATGGTTGCAGCCCGTTATGGTTCCCAGGTGGACAAGAGGCAGCAAAAAAACAGAGATTGGTAAAATAGTAAACGAAAACAAACCTTACCAAGTAAATATTCTGGCATTAGGTGGTTCCGTTTCAACACCCAAAAATGGCCTTACTGCAGGTGTTATAGAAGTAAAAAACTTTGAAGAGCTGCATAGCTTAGGCAAAGAAAAAGTACAGGGAAAAATAGTGTTTTTTAACAGACCAATGGACCCTAAACATATTAGTACAGGTGCTGCTTATGGTGGAGCGGTAAACCAACGTGGTCGTGGTGCTTCAGAGGCAGCTAAATTAGGAGCCATTGGTGTGGTGGTACGCAGTATGACATTGGCACACGATGATTTTGCCCATACAGGTGCTATGCATTACAACGATTCATTTCCTAAAATTCCTGCTTGTGCCATCAGTAGTAACGATGCCGACAGGTTAAGTTTAGCCATTAAAAACAGCAAACAAACCCAATTCTATTTTAACCTGAATTGCGCCAATACCATCGATAGTGTTTTAAGTTACAATGTAATTGGGCAAATGAACGGAACCACCAAAGCCAATGAAATTATTCTGGTAGGTGGCCATTTAGATAGTTGGGATGTAGGCGAAGGTGCCCACGATGATGGAGCAGGTTGTGTGCAAAGCATAGAAGTACTGCGATTGTTTAAAACATTACATATTAAAACACAAAGAACCATCAGAGCCGTTTTATTTATGAACGAAGAAAATGGTTTACGCGGAGGCGTAAAATATGCAGCGTTAGCTGCCCAAAATAAAGAGAACCATTATGCAGCCATTGAAACCGATGCAGGTGGATTTGTACCACGAGGTTTTGGCATTAGCGATTCCACTATTTACGCAAGTATCAGCGCCAAAGCCAATTTGTTCAGAGAATATGGATGGGATAAAATAGATTTTGGTGGTGGCGGTGCCGATATTGGCCCCTTAAAAAACAACTGTAAAGCATTGATTGGTTTTACACCCGATTCGCAACGCTATTTTGATTACCACCATACCGAAAACGATGTTTTTGAGCATGTAAACGAAAGAGAATTACATTTGGGAGCCGCAGCCATAGCGAGTTTAGTTTGGCTGTTAAGTAATGAATAAAAGAAAAGGGAAAACCAAAACACTAGTTTATATAAAGTGTTATTAATTTTAATATCTAAGTAACAAAGTATCCTTTAACATTGTAAATAAAATTTTTCTAAAAGATGAGTGCAGAGAAAACAGAAAGCGTATTTAATAAAATTGGAATTGCCATAGCTTTTTCACCCCGTATTGAAGCTATAGTGGCCGAAGCAGCCCAATTACAAAAAGTATTTAATGCCCATTTGGTTTTTATACATATTGGCAAACAAACAGCCGAGCAGGAAAAATATTTGTCAGAGCTGATTAACAATAAAAAAATAGATGCAGCCAATTACCAGGTAATTTGGAAAGACGGAGATACCGTAGATACTATTTTAACCATATGCGATGAGCAAGCCATAGATTTATTAGTAGCAGGTGCTTTAGAAAAAGAAAACCTGATTAAATATTTTATGGGAAGCGTAGCACGTAAACTAAGTCGCAGAGTAAAATGCAGTATGCTTATGTTGACAGAACCAAGTGAAAATCCCACTAATATTAAACACATAGTAGTAGAAGGAGCTGACCATGTTAAAACCAAAAGTACCATTGCCGTGGCTTTTGAATATGCCAAAGCTTACAATGCGCAAACGGTTGATATTATACAAGAAACCGATTTGTCAAAAGCAGCATTAATAAGAAGCGATGAGTTCAAAGAAAACGAAACCGCACAGCATAAAGAACTCCTGATAAAAGAAGAAGACCAAAAATTAGATTACATACTTAGTTGCAACGATTGTGGCAATATAAAAATAAATACAGAGCGTATAGAAGGTAAACCCGGTTATGTAATATCAAAATATGCACGTGAGCACGAAGCCGATTTATTGATATTAAACTCACCTGATAGAAAACTCAATTTAATTGACAGGGTTTTTCCAAACGATATAGAATTTGCTTTGGCCGATTTGCCTTGTAATTTATTGTTGGTTAATGTAAAAGAAGATTAACCGATAACAATAAACCATAAAACAATACCATTTTATAATCACCTAAAATTTACCATAGCTCAATGAAAGCGTTAAATCACCATGAAACAATAAGTTTAGTTTTAAGCTTAGGTATTCTACTTATTGTAGCAAGGCTGGTGGGTGAATTTTTCAGAAAATTTAAAATGCCCCTGGTGGTTGGCGAGTTAGTAGCAGGTATTTGTTTAGGCCCAACATTATTAGGTAAGTATTTTCCCGAGGTAAGTAGTTTTGTGTTAGAAAAACAGAGTAACTCCACCATTGCCTTTAGCGGCATTACCTCTATTTCAGTTATTATGTTACTGTTTGTAGCCGGTATGGAAGTTGATTTATCCCTAATTCGTCAACAAGGTAAAACAGCATTAAAAACAAGTTTATTGGGTTTAGTTATACCTTTAGGTTTAGGTTTTTTAGTAGCATTTAACTACCATCATTTATTTGGCGAAAGCATTAATACAAGTACCCAATTAACCATATTCAGTTTATTTGTAGGAACAGCTATGGCCGTTTCAGCATTACCCGTTATAGCACGTACTTTAATGGATTTAGGTTTATTCAGAACCAAAGTAGGCATGATAATAATAGCCGCAGCCATGTTTGACGATATAATAGGATGGTTATTATTCTCCGTTATTTTAGGTATGCTTAAAACAAGTACTGTTAGCCATGGGTTTGTTTATACCCTTGGTTTAACAATAGCTTATGCAGTAGCTATGCTTACCGTTGGGCGTATAGTTATTAATAAATCCTTGCCTTGGGCACAAAAAAACTTTAGCTGGCCCGGAGGTTTTTTAAGCATATCATTAGGCTTGGCTTTTTTAGGAGCAGCATTTACCGAGTATATAGGCATACATGCCATATTTGGTGCTTTTATTGTCGGTATTGCATTTGGCGATAGTGTGCATTTAACCGAAAAAACCCGCGAAATAGTCAACCAGTTTGTAACCAATATATTTGCGCCCTTATTTTTTGTAGCCATAGGTTTTAAAGTAGACTTTTTTGCCAATTTCGACTGGCAGGTAACAACAGTAGTATTAGTATTAGCTATAGTTTGTAAGCTACTGGGAGCTGGTTTAGGTGCCCTTTGGGGAGGATTAAGCAAAAAGGAAAGTTTAGCAGTGGGTTTTGGTATGAATGCCCGTGGTGCTATGGAAATAATATTGGCCTTATTGGCCTTACAGGCAGGTTTAATAAGCGAAAAGCTATTTGTGGCTATCGTTATTATGGCCGTAGTTACTTCTATTATGGCCGGTCCGGCTTTGCAGTTTTTAATTAAACGTAAAATGGAACAGGATATAGAGCAAAAAGACAAAGAGCAGGAAGGCTTATTTGTTTAATAAAGAAATAAGAAGACATAAAAAAAGCTGCCTCTTTTGAAAGAAGGCAGCTTTTTTATTTATAAAAGATTAAACTTTTGGTTTAACATCTTTGGCATTAGGCCCTTTGTGGGTAATTTCAATTTCAAAACTTACTTTGTCGCCTTCTTTAATAGGAGTGCTCAGCGCATGCGCATGAACAAAAATGCTCTCCTGCGATTTTTCATCCTTTATAAAACCGTAACCTTTTGAGTCGTTATAAAAAGTAACCGTTCCACCACGGATTAATTCCGCAGGCTCAGGAGCTACTTGTTTGGCTACACCAATAAGCATATCCTCTGCATTTACTACACGTCTCTTTTTCGGATCAGGAGGAGTATTGGTAATATTACCATTTTCGTCAACATAAGCCATCATGTCTTCAAGGCTTTGGCCTTTTACTGCATTTGCTTTACGTTCTTCTCTCTTCTCCTCTTTTTCTTTTCTCTTCTTAATTTTTAATTTTTCTTTTTCCTTTTTACTGAATGTTTCTTGTGATTTAGCCATTATGTATTGTTAATTGTGAGTGCCCAAAAATGTTTTTGCAGGGCTTTGGCTTTTATTAAGAAGTTTTAGCTGTGAAAAAAATTAAAGGTTTTCAAAGGTAGCTTTATTAATTCAAATTTTTGCAAAAAATTAAATAGCCGCATTTTTAAACTATTAATTTAACATTAGATAATAGTATAGCAATCAGCGTTTTTATGGGTTAAGCAAATTCATAAATTGCAGTAATCCGCTTAATGGAGCAGGCTATTATACAATTTTTAATAATGGCCGGTGTTGTTTTTTAGGCTGAATAATTACTTTTGATAGCAAGTCTATACACCATGCGTTTTTCGTTTTTCGTTTTTTTTATTTTAACTATTACCCATTTATCGCTGCAGGCAAACCCTGTTTTGTACGATGATGGGAAAGGTTTATCAAACAACCAGATAACCGAAATAATAAAAGACAAAACAGGCATTATGTGGATAGCCACAGAAAGCGGGCTTAATAAATACGATGGCTATACCTTTACCGAAATAAACGAACTAAAAGGATACAGGATTAATACCATATACTTTGATTCCGCTAAAAATGCCCTTTGGATAGGCTGCAATAAAGGATTACATTATTACAACATCAGCACCGGTTTATTAGAGAAAAATATATACCAAACCAATGCTTCAGAAGTAATAAAAATAATAGCTTATAACCAAAGCAAGTACATTGTATTTATGAATGGAACCATTGTACGCATTGGCAGTAATTTATTGAGTAAAGAAGTGTTTTCACTCCTTGCATTGGGTTTGCAAAATGCCACCATTAAAAAATCAATTGCGCATGACCAAAAAGGCAATATTATTTTTACCAGTAATAAGTTCCCCTTTCTTATTAGCTTACAATTAGCTACAGGCAAGTGTGTTATTTTAAAAGAATACCCAAGCCAGAACATAAGCAGCTTAACAAGTGCCAAAGACTATTATGTGATATTGTATAATTCTGGGGGTTATAGAGTACTGCCAACCTCGGTTAAACCAACTGCTGCTACGCTGGCCATACAAAAAAGTCAGGAAGCAACACAGCATATTAAATACCATAC
Organism: Bacteroidota bacterium; assembly: GCA_040388375.1. Lineage (NCBI taxonomy): Bacteria > Pseudomonadati > Bacteroidota > Bacteroidota bacterium. The sequence continues at coordinate 340,895 of JAZKBU010000004.1, forward strand.
CATTTACATAAAAGATAACGAAGTGTATGCCACCCAAAAAGGCTATCATAATTTATACTATTTAGTCGATGGCCAATGGCAAACTATTTCAGCAGGAGCCAATTTTCAGCTAAGTTCAAAAACAATGAACACCATGTACCTTGACGATTTTATGGTATTATGGCTTGGCACCAATAAAGGATTAATAAAAGTACCCTACCAAACCAAATATCCATTTACCTCCATTTTTAGCAGCAATGTATCACCAATTAGTATCAGGCAAATAGTAGAAGCCAAAAACAACGATATGTTTATAGCTACCTATAAAGGCATCTACCAGTACAACACCCTAACCCATTATACAAAAAACATAGTCGATTCCATATTCCCGTTTTACACCAGAGCCATTTGCCTTGACACAGGTAATTATTTGTACGCAGGCACAGAGTCGACAGATCAATACTTTTACCGATACAATATAAAAACAAAAAAGTACGAAGGCGATTTTTATAAATTAAGTCCGTTAGGCGCACAGATAAATTCAGTTTTTAGCATATACCGCGATAAGCATAATACCTATTGGCTGGCTACCGATAAAGGTTTGGCTTCCTACAATCCCAAAGACCGCCTTTTAAAGCTACATATTGCAGGGAAATACAGTATAGGCAGCATTAAGCTATTTTACATCAATGCATCAAAAAATAGCAATAAGTTTTGGGTATGCGGATTAAATGCAGTCTATTTAATAGATATAGACAATGGCGTTAGCAAAGAGTATAAAGCAAATGTCAATAGCAAAACACTCATTCCTGCTGATGATTATATTTTTGTAGCAGAAGATAAAAACCAGATAGTTTGGCTAGGTACAAAAAAATCAGGCTTAATAAAACTAGACTATATACATAACCAATCATTAGTTATCAATAAATCAAAAGGATTATCAAGTAACGAAGTATATGGTTTAATATCAGAAAACCAATCCATAGCATGGGTAAGCACAGCCAATGGCCTATGCCGCTACGACATTCAAAACAATACCTTTACCAATTACTTTATCGACAACGGACTTACCGACAATGAGTTTAATCAAAACGCCTTGTACAAGCATTCGTCAGGCCAGTTTTATTTTGGAGGTATCAATGGCATCAATATTATCAATCCCCGTTTATTTAAACCCCATAACCCGGCATTAGCCATATTTACCGCAAGTATCCACAAGTGGAACCAGTCAGACGAAGTTTTTAAAGAAGTAAAAGACAGCAGTGTTATTTTAATGAAGCCCGATGACCATTTACTCACCTTTACATTTGGTTTAAGTGATTACAATGAAGTAGAAACCAATACCTTTTTTTACAGAATAAAAGGGTTGTATAACGAATGGATTAGTTTAGGTAATCAAAACCAGTTAAGGTTAGAAGGCCTATCCGCAGGAGAGTATATGGTTGAAATTATAGGGTTCAACAGAGCAGGAATGCAAGCAAGTTCAGCCTTATTATACAAAGTAAAACTAGCGCAGGTATATTATAAAACATGGTGGTTTTATGTGCTGTTAGCATGTACCGCAATACTTTTAATTTTTGCGTATTTCAGGTGGCACCTAAATAACATCAACCAAAAGCAACAGCTACGCACACAAATTGCCAGTAACCTGCATGATGAAGTAGGAAGTTTACTGACCAGTATTATTATGTCAACCGATAGTGCCCGTTATAGTTCCTCCAATATAGACGATAAGAATTTAAAGCTCGAAAAAATATCAGCATTAAGCAGAAATGCAACCAATACCATGAGCGATGTATTGTGGAGTATAGATGCCCGAAACGATTATGCCGGAAACCTGACAGACCGCATGAGAGAGCATGCAGAAATGATGCTGTTTCCTTTAAACATTGACTTGGTGTTTGACTTTACAGAAACCCAACAGCAAAAAATAATAAAAGCCGATAAGCGCCAGCAGTTGTATTTAATTTTTAAAGAAGCCATTAATAATATAGCCAAACATAGTCAGGCTACATTTGTAAAAATTATATACAAACAAAAAGGCAATCATTTTGAGCTGGTAATAGAAAATGATTATAAAGCAACACCTGCTGATTTAAATACCAGCAGTGGACAAGGCTTACGTAATATTAAAATGCGGGCTCAAAAAATAAATGCCGAATGTATTATTCTAACCCAAAAAGAAATTTTTACCATAAAAATAACAGGCAAATAAACTACATCTTTATGTAGCTTGTTTAAGATTATTTTAAGTAAAGATTTGTAGCGCAGTAATAAACCCATGAATAAATTGAAACTTGCCATAGTTGAAGACATAGAAGATATCAGAAATGGCCTGAAGGAATACTTTAGCCAGCAAGCAGATATCCAGGATGTAGAAGTGTTTGGCAATATGGAAGACATATTAGAGCGTTTAAAAAATAATTACGAGCCCAATGTAATTTTAAGCGATATAGGCTTGCCCGGCATAGACGGTATAGATGGCATTAAATTAATATCAAAGCTCGTACCCAATACCGATGTAATTATGCTAACCGTTTTTATGGATAGCGATAAAATATTTAATGCATTGTGTGCAGGAGCCACAGGTTATTTATTAAAGGGAACACCAATGCCCGAAATAAAAAAGGCCATATTAGAAATTTACAGAGGAGGAAGTTATATGTCTCCATCCATTGCCCGAAAAGTAGTAGAGCATTTTAAAGTGCCTACCAAAAAAGCAAACTATGTATTAACCGAACGTGAACGCGAAGTAATTAATGGTTTACTGGATGGTTTAAGTTATAAATTAATAGCCGATAGGCTTTTTATTTCCATAGATACCGTACGTTTTCGCATTAAAAGCATTTACAAAAAACTACACGTTAACAGCAAAGCTGAAATCTTATCCAAAGCCTTAAAAGGCGAAATTTGATTGGCTATTATGACACTATTTCTACATGCATATGTAGTTTGCTGGTTTTAATTTTGGGTTAATTTTGGGGTCTTGTTTTTATGTAATTATATAAATTCTAAAACCAGAAAATTAAACGAAAGCCCAATATGAAAATTTTTTACTACAAAAATGTTTTTTCCATGTTTTCAAAAAGAACATTGCGTGTTGCATGTATTCTTTTACTCCATGTCTTATTTTTTAAAGTATCCTATGCACAGGTATATGTGCCTGCAACAGGTTACAATTCCGATCAGGTAGCAGAAGGTATTGGTGCACCAGCTTCATCCACAACTACAGCCACCGACCTTGGAGTCGATAACGGAAACTATGTTTTTATAGATGGAACATATCAGTACAATGCAACATGTGCTTTAGCCACTGCCAATATTCTACCGGCCAATAAATTAATAACAAGTACAGCAGCGCCAGGTCTCGTTTATCAGTTACAGTCATATACAGGTAACAATGCATTGCGAGTTCCGGCTACAGGTACAGGCGTAGGGTCAGCTACCCTTACTTTTGCCACGCCCATGTCAGTAGCTAATTTATACCTATTATGTGTTGCCGGTGGAGGAGCCATTACAAGTGGAGTAGATGTAACTGTAACCTTTACCGATGCAACAACCCAGGTTTTCACCGCACAAACTGCACAAGACTGGTGTAACACCGCATCGTCAGGTAACTATACAAAAATTACAACCACTAATTACAATAGAATACAAACCAACACTACTACTGGATGCGGAAACTACAGTGCTTGCCAATATTTTGCCGAAATGGCTTTAGCTATTAATACTACCAACTATACCAAATTAGTATCTTCAGTAACCATTGCTAAAACAACAACAACCAATGTAATGAACATATATAGTATTGGAGCAGTACCCCCTTGTACTGCCCCTACTGCGCAACCAACTGCGCTTAACTCTACTTCAATCGGTAGCGGAAGTATTACTGCAACTTTTACTGCACCGGCTATACCGCCAACAAATTATTTAGTAGTAAGATACCCACAAGGAACAACAACCATTACAGCTCCCGTAAACGGAACCACCTATACCCTTGGTCAAACAATGGGTTTAGGCAGGGTAGCGGCTATACCAGCTACAAACGCATTTTCAGCCGTTGGTTTAACGCCAAGTACCGGATACGATTTTTATATTTATTCATTCAATGGAGGCTCAAGTTGTTATTACGCAAATTATTTAACAACAAGTCCATTAGCCGGAACCTACACCACAGCGGCCTGTGGCTCATTAACCGGAACAATATCAGTAGGAGCATCAGGAACATACAGCACCTTAACAAGTGCTATTAACGCAGTAAGCACTTCCGGCTTAAGTGGTAATGTATTTATTGAATTACAACCATCCTATAACAGTTCTTTAGAAACCTTTCCAATAGTATTCCCCGAAAACCCTTGCGTATCTTCAACCAAAACCATTACCATCAGACCCGATATTACAGTTTCGTCACCTTTAACCATAACCTCTTCGGCAGCACAAACCTTTTTGTACGATGCAGCCAAATACATTACCATAGATGGAAGACCGGGTGGTGTTGGAACAAGCAGCATGCTTTCCATTATAAATACCAATACAGCTGGTGTTACTGCGCAGTTTATGAACGATGCACAATACAATAAAATTATGTATTGCGATGTACAGGGACAAAACACCAGTTCAACCTCAACCGCACCGTGTGGAGTAATTTATTTCGGTACCACCAGCACCATTCCACTTTTAGGTAACGATAGTAACCAGATTTTAAATTGCGATATACATGCAACAACAACAGGATTTCCTGCCATAGGTATTGCATCATACGGAGCAACTACAACTACAGCAAGCTGGAACGATTATAATATTGTTAGCGATTGTAATATTTACGATTTCTTTAGTGCAACATTGGCAAGCACGGCTGTTAAATTAGATGGTGGAAGTAATGCTTTTACCATAAGCAATAATAAAATATACCAAACAGCTACGCGTACTTTTACTACAGGAAACCAGCACCGTGCCTTTTGGCTTACACCTACAGTTACCGGAGCATGCGGGTTTAAGATTCTTAATAATTATATAGGTGGCAATAACAGTGCAGGTACAGGTACCTGGACCTTAAACGGAGCCGTTGTAACCAATTTTTGGGGTATGGATATCAACCATACAGGAACCATCCCTTCATCAGTACAAGGAAACACCATCACCAATATATCATTAACATCAACCACAACTACCGCCAATGATTTATTCCGTGGTATCAGTACAGGTAATAACGGAAATGTTGATATAGGCACCGTAACAGGTAATACAATAGGTTCTTCAACCGTTGCGGGAGCAATTACTTTAGTTACATCAGGTACAGGTTCTTTTTCATATGGTATAAAAAATGGAAGCACATCAGCATCGTCAGATACCATTAATATATACAACAACACAGTTGCAGGAATTACCGTTTCATCATCAGTGGCTACCAGTGGAGCTAACTTATATGGAATTGCAGCTACCAGTGGTTCCTATACCAATATTTTTAACAATACCGTGGGTAGTATAACTATGCCAAATAGTTTATATTCATCAAACAATGCGACTTCAACACAATCAGTGTACGGTATAAGCGTAGTTGCCGGAATCAGGACCAATATAAACAACAACACAGTAGTTAACATAACCAATAATTATACAGGAACAAGTACCGGGTATTTACGTGGTATAAACTTAACATCATCTACCACATCATTTGTAACCAATAATAAAGTATCCAATTTAGCCAGTAACAGTGCCTATACAAGTTCAGGTACCACATCAGCTGTAATTGGTATTTTAGTAAGTACAGCCAATCCAAGTACCGTAACCGATAATAGAGTTGACTCAATAGTATTGAGCAATGCAACTTCAACGGCAGCATCATACATTGAAGGTTTAGTTATTAGTTTAAATGGAAGTACACCAACAAACGTAATAGCAAGAAACTTTATACATCATTTATACGCTTCAGGAGTTAATCAAAATACCACTTTAGTTGGAATAGATATTATAGGCGGTTCAAACATTATAGCCAATAATATGGTTCAATTAGGAACCTTGCCAAGCGGCTATAATTTTACCAACACAGCAGTAATCAGAGGTATATATTTAAACACCACCACGGCTACCAATCTATACCACAACTCCATTTATATTGGTGGGGATACAGTAGGCTCTACAGTAAAACACTCAGTTGGTTTTTATAGAAATGCCGCTTCAGGTACACACGAGTTTAAAAACAATATAGTATACAATAACCGCTCAAACGTAGGGGTCGGTGGTAAACATTATGTATTATTTTTAAATACAGTTACAGGTTTATCATTAGCCAATAACCTATACTATGGTGCAGGAGTAGGTTATGTTTTTGCAACAGCCAATAACGGTACATCAGATATAGCTACATTTATTTCAGGCTGGTCAGGTGCCGATGTAAACAGCTCTTTTGCAAATCCACAATTTATGAATCCAACCGGAGGTTCAGCAGGTTCAGCATCAGTAGTTGATTTACATATTAACCCAAGCGTAACTACCCCTGTTGAATCAGCAGGAGTATTGCTGGCAAGCATTACCGATGATTATGACGGACAAGCCCGTTCTGCATTTTCACCAACAGATATTGGAGCAGATGCAGGAAACTTCTTATCATTGGGAATGACCATTGATTCAAGTAATGTTGACCAGGTAACCACTATTATCCCAACCGGAACCCAAAACCAGGCTATCATAGCATTGAGAATTCATGCTAACGGAGCAGTTAACCCTATCAACGTATTGTCATTAAAATTCAATACTGCAGGAACAACCAATACAGCCAACATAAGCAATGCACGAGTTTACTATACAGGTTCATCAAATGTATTGAGTACCGCTACCCAATACGGTTCAACAGTAGTTGCACCAAATGGAACATTTTACATTTCAGGAACCAAAGCATTAAGCCCCGGTGTTAACTACTTTTGGTTAACATACGATATTGCTGTTTCAGCAACACCAGGTAATTTCGTTGATGCCAGAGTAGATAGTATAGGTTTAAGTTTAGGTATTAATCCTTCCCTTATCAATGGCGATCCATTTGGCGCACGCACCATAGCAGCATCATTAAATGGAAGTTATAACGTAGGAGCCGGCCAAACATATACAACCATTACCGCAGCTCTGGCAGATTTGAGCGTACTAGGTCTTTCAGGCCCCGTTACATTAAACTTGGTTGATGCCAGCTATGCAACTACTACTGGAGAAACATTCCCAATAAACATCAATACCTATACAGGTATGAGCAATACCAACAAATTAACCATTCAACCCGGGCCGGGTAATGTAGCAACTATTATTTCTGCTAATGCCGGGTCAACTATCAATTTAGATGCTAGTAAATATTTTGTTATAAATGGTATGCAAGGCGGTACAGGAACATCAAGAAGTTTAATTGTACAAAATGATAACGTAGGAGGTTCCGCTTTAAGTTTTATAAACGATGCTACAGCTAATATAATTAAGCACGCTGTATTCAGAGGAGCATCAACCAATTCAACCATTGGTGTGGTAAATTTTGGTACGGGTGTAGTAACCGGAAACGATAGTAATTTAATTGACAACTGCGATATTGCTGATGCAGCCTCACTTCCGGCAACTTTAGTTCAGGGAAGAGGTTCGTTTGATGCATTAACCAAATTCAATAATGATAATGTAATCAGCAATTGTAATTTGTATAATTTCTCAGCTACCTCAGGTGAGACAAATGCTTTTAAAATTTCAAAAGGTAATACCAACTGGACCATTACCAATAATAGTGTATACCAAACAGTACCAAGAGCGTTTAATGTTATACATTATCTAATGAATTGGAATAGAATAGTTGATGGTGGTACCAATGTAGATGATGCTATGGCGCAAGCCTCATTAAACAATATGATTGTTACTAATAACTATATAGGAGGAAGCGCTCCATTATGTGGTGGAACACCGTGGACACAAACAGCCTCAACAGGCCAGTTTAATAGTTATTTCAATGTTGGAAACCAAACAGCCACTACTGTAAAAAACAATACATTTGCTAACTTTAATATCACATCAACATCAGCCTTTACAGGTACACCGGGAGTTTGGAATGCCTTCCAATATATTGGTGGTAAAGTAAATATTGACAGTAATTTAATAGGGTCATTAACAGACAGTAATTCAATTATAATTAATGCAGCCAGTGGAGCCATTGTTTTCCCAATAGCACTTACTGCTAACGTTGCAGGGTCTTACACCGTAAGAGGTAATAAAATTGCCGGTATAAGAGTAAGCGGCTCAGGAACAGCAGCCGTAAATATTTATAGTATATATATTGCTTCAGCAACCAATACCGTTAGTTACCAAATAGACGGTAATATTATAGGAGGAACAGCAGGTATAGCTAATTTAACATCTTCATCTACTACAGCGCAGGTAAATTATGGTATCAATAATATCAGTACCGCTATTTTAACTATTAATAATAATACCATTAGTAATTTAAATAATTACCACAATACAATAGGTAATTCACAAACAATAGGTATACGCACCACTGCAGGTAATAATGCCATTACCAATAATGTTATTAATAGTTTAGCAAACAATTCAGCACAGCTTAGTACAGGTATAAATGCTCCTGTTATCGGTATCTCAATGACATCTGCAACGGCAACCAATACCATTAGCCGCAATAATATAGCCACTATAAACCACAATAATTTAACCGAAGCAACACAAACAATAGGTATTTATTATGCAGGTGCTACAGGCGATATAATTGATCGTAATACCATACATAGTTTTAATACATTATCATCATCAGTTACTGCAAGTCAAATAGGTTTACAAATAGCAGGCGGTACAGCCCGTATTTATAACAATGTTGTTAGATTAGGTGTAGATAGCAATGGATATTCACTGACATCAACACCAATACTGACAGGTATTTTAATTTCAGGTGGAAATGCCAGGGTGATTTATAATACAGTTTACCTAAGTGGTGTTGTGGCAAGTGGTGCAGGTAATACTTTTGCAGTTAGCAGAACAAGTACAGGCAGCGATTCATTATTCAATAATTTATTTATTAATAACCGAATTGGTGGTACGGGAAATCATTATGCCATTAACGCAGGTTCAAATACAGGTTTAACCTCAAACTATAATAACTTTAATACATACTCAACCTATGTAGGCATGTTTGCTTCAGTTAATCAGGCAGCCCTTTTCGATTGGCAAACGGCATCAAGCACAGATGCTAACAGCGCAAGCAAACCGGTATATTTTGTAAATAGTGGTGCCAGTGCTTCCTTTATTGACTTTCATTTAACAGGTACCTCATTAGGCGATTTAGGTTTAATAGCTAAACCTGTTGGAGGTATTACAACCGATTTTGATAATCAAGCCCGCGATTTAACAAAACCATACATGGGTGCTGACGAAAATTTAAGCAATCCACTACCGGTTAAGTTAATTACATTTAGCGCTAACTTACAAAACAAAGATGTTTTATTAACCTGGGCTACTGCTATGGAGCAAAATAACAAAGGGTTTGAATTACAGCGTTCTTTCGATGCAAAAACATTTGAAACAATTGGTTTTGTTAAGGGAAAAGGAAACAGCAATAAGAACGAAAAGTATAGTTTTACAGATGTGAATGTAAAAGCAAGTAATAACAACGTTATTTATTACAGGTTAAAACAAATTGATTACGATGCGCAGTTTACTTACAGCCCAGTAGTTAAAATAAGTACAGAAGAGCAACAAGCGCTATTTAATGTATCAGGTTATCCTAATCCAATAAAAGACGAGTACTATGTAAGCATAAATGCAGTTAATAATGCAAATGTTACCTTGCAGTTATTCGATTTGCAAGGTAAAGTAGTATTGTCTCAATCATTGGTTTTAACAAAAGGAACCAACGTAGTAAAAGTAGATAATATAGATAAAATGCAATTAGGCGTTTATTTATTACACCTAACTATGAATGGCGAAACCCAAATAATAAAAGTAGTAAAGAATTAATCAAGTAGAATATTTGTTTAATTTTCAATCCCTGATAGCGATATGTTATCAGGGATTTTTTGTAATGAAGCCGGAGTTCACTAGCAACCACTACTTTTAAAAGGTGTTTATTGATTGAAAGTAAAAAGCACTTGTAATTGGCCGTAAATGATTCTCCTTTTAGTTCTAAAATAAACAATGTTATTCAACGGAAAAACCAGGCTTATTAACAAGGACTACTCTCCAACCATCAGGATCAGCTATAGTGATGCCATTAGCCAACCAATAACTATTTTCAGGCTCAACTATAGGGTAATCCATTTGAGTTAACCTGTCAACGTATAAATCCCTGTCAGTTGATGTGTTAAAATACAATACTAGCAAATTATCTTTTGTAGGTGCCGGACATGGACTACCATGAATGTGTTGTGTAAATTCCAAATGAACGCTTGCATCAGGCATACCCAACATAATTCCATTATAGCCATCATGATTAGTAAATGAACCAATTTCATTAAAAAGCAACCCATCTTTATAAAAACGAGTAAGTGCGTCTAGTTGATTAGTAGGGCGGGCAATACGTATTTGAGAAATTGGAAAAGTCATTGGTTACAAAAGTTAAGCTACAAATAAATGCAACAAAATTATAAACCAATAAAAGAAATAAGAGCAGTTTAGAAAGAACCAATAATTAATTTTTGGCTGTATACTTTATTACCATCAGTAAATTGTATAAAGTACAATCCATTTTGGAATCCGCTTAAATCAATTTTTTGAATTGTATTGCTTGGCAACTCATAAGTATTATACTCTTTACCTGTTATGTCAGTTATACTAACTTTAAATGAGGGGTGTACAGAAGTAAGTTCAATATTAACTATTCCTTTGCTTGGGTTAGGATATACAAGCACACTGCTATTCAACTCATATGTATTGCTAATACTGCTCGAGTTAATCTTTTTCAAATGAAATAAAAATGAGCTGGTAACATCAATCGTATCATCGTTGGTATAGGCAATTACTTTCCATTTAATTGCTAAAGAGTCTGTAAATGTAACACCATTATCAGCTAGCATTAATTCCAAGCTTTCATTGTCTAACATAATAACGGTATCCTGTCCATTATTACCAGCATCAAGGCTCATAATAGGAGCCGTAAAAGTGCCGGTAGGAAAATCAAAATATACCTTATAGAGCGCATTGCTTAAAGAGCTTTGCCATGAAAATGGAATAGACTTAACATCCTGTTCTTTCCATTCAATTTTTTCATTGTTTGCAGGTTGTAACAGTCCAAAACTTTGCAGTTCACGATTTCTGGTAAAAGTTATTTCATTTGCCTCTATAGATTGGAGTGAGTCACTAGAACCTTGGTAAGCATAAACAAACCAGTTTAAAGTAACAGAATTGCCTTTTTTAACATGGTTTAAGGCCAACAATTCATCTATAAACGAAACAGATAATTGAAGCGAAGTATCCTGATTGGTAATATAACTATATAAAGGCACAGCAGCATTATTGCCGGTTAATACAAATTTATACGTATCGAAAAAGGCCGATTTATTCCATGAAAAAGGAATAGAGTCAGTGCTATTGGTTTTTACGGTAGTAGTAAAATTATTAGCCGGGTAACTTAAGTTAAAAGCCTGTAAAGGATATTTAATAGCAATATTTAATTGTTTGTTTTGGTTTGCTGGCAATGAGTCCTTATCAATATTAGTGGCAGAAACGCTCCATTTTACAATACCCTCTTTTAAGTAACTATTACTTAAAATCGTGTTTACTAAAGTATTTTCAAAGAAAGAAGCATCTAAAGTTAGCGTGGTATCCATACCACTGTTATCAGAAAGCATGGTTAATAATCTGCCATTTATGTCAAAAGTACACGAATAATTATTGCTGAATAAAGATTTGGTCCAGTTAAAAACAATAGGATCTTCACTACCTGATACAAAAGAAAAAGTAGAAAGATTACTTGGTTCCGATAAAGAAAATTCTGTCTGTTTAAACTTGAATGAAATGTTCCTTGTTTGATTCGCTATCAGCGAATCATCTGTTGAGCGGAAAGCATAAACAGTCCAAAGTAATGCTACCGCATTACTGCCCTTATCAAAATAACCAGCTTCAGAAAGTATATTTTGTAAAGCCATTAGATTGATGTTAACCGAGGTGTCAGAACCCGAATGATTTGACATTATAGAAACAGGAGGAACATCAATTGATTGGTTAGCACTTGAAAATACACACTTATAAGTTATGCCCCAATTTTTTGATTTATTCCATGTAAATAAATAGGATGGGTTTAATTTTAAATCAATAGTTGTATTGTTATAGTTTAACGGAGTCAATAAGTCAAAAGCACCATTGTGTGAGTTTCTAATGAAAGTAACCGTATACGTTTGCGATGCCTTAAGCGAATCATTAGCAAGATAGGCATATACAGTCCATTTTAAATTAATAGAATCGCCTGTTTTAACATTTAAGTTTAATAATATATCATCAATCTGAGAAGACAATAAAGTTACTTTATAATCAGAACCATTATCGTCAGCAGCAAATACAGCTATAGGGCTGGTAAAGTTGCCATTTTCTCTATCTAATTTAAATTTAAAAGTAACACCTGTTTGAGAGCCTGAACTTCCCCACACAAAAACCTTGGAAGAGTAGTTTGTGTTTTGAATAGCTATTGTACTGTTATTGGCAGGTAACGATAAACTAAATGCCTTCAATGAAGTTAAGTTATACATAGAATCCATCCAGTTAATACGTGTGCTTAACCAATCCTTTAAATATTCTACTTCGTTAGCATACGAACCCCTTATGGCCGGATTAGGCCATACCAGCGTATTTAAAATAGGCCAAACCCTGAAGTTTTCTTTTTGAGAGTTTTCCAAGCCATTAGCTACGCTATCAGCAAAAGCAATCAAGGTTTCAATTTTACTTGTTTTGAGTGAGTTCCAGCGTACTTTAACTTTTTCTACAAATGCGGGATCATTAAAAAGTCGGCTAATCCAAGGTGCATTTTTTATCCACCAACCTGTCGGATTATCATTGCCATTATAGTTAATATTACCACCAGCTATATCAAAATCCCATACCGGGCCCATGCATAATTTGCTGTTTCTGTCTTTATACATATATACACTGCTATAAAAAATGGCATCATTATTTTTAAATAGTTCATTAATTAAATACCAGTCAACAAAAGTTTGCGTTTTTATAAAATTAGCATAGCCTGAAGTAGTATCGGCAAAATTGGCCCCGTACAGCGTATCTTCAGTTTGCTGTATAAAGTCTTTAAGGTAATTAAATTGGAGTGAATCAACAGAATCAGGAGAGTTGAAACAGATAGGAACACCAGTGTTAGTTCTGAACCAAAAATCTTCGCCTAACCTTTCATCAACCTCTAGAAGGTAACCGCCCGTAATGTTAGGAGTAGTAAGATCCGTTATTTTAAGTTCTTTTATATTTAATCGATTACTTGAAACCTTTATTTGCTCGCAAAGACTGTAGTTTCCTACATATTCCCCATTTATAACCAATTCAACAAATTGTGAGCGTGGCGTATAAGCCATAGAAAACCTGTTGCTGCATTCAAAAGCCAGATAGTTACGCATAAGCGTTTTATCAGAGTAATTGGCTAAAAGAACCCAATCTTTGTCTGAAGGCATTCCCAATAAACTGGCCTTTGTATTCAACTTAACTTTGTAAGGCTTTTTAGGCATTGACCAGGTTGAATTTCCCCTGCCTCTTACTTGCAATGGGGCATTAAACACACCAACACTAATATATTGGTTAGGGAATATTTTAATATTCCCATTTAAATAATTATCCTTAGATATAATAGGATCTCCGTTTTCGGTATTTATGTATACTACTGGTAAGCCCGTATAAACAAGTTTTACTATATATGTTTTTACTGCAATACCTCCATACCAAAGAGTATAGGTTATAGGGCTTATAAAATTGTTTGCAGAAATTTCGCTTTGCTGAGTTATACTGTTAGCTAAAATACTATCAGTGCTTTCAGTTGTAAAAGAGGCTTTTAAAGAGTTAAGATTGGTATTATAAGGAATAATACCAATGATTAAACTATCGTCAAATATAGTACAGTTAATATTCTCAAATAAAACCGAATTGTGAATTACTTCAAATTTAAAAGAAGTTAGTTTGGGGGTTTCACTAAAACTATGTGCTTGAAAAATAAATAGATTAACCAAAAGCAAAAAGCAATGGGCATATTTTTTAGCGAAAAAATGTCTTAGGGTCTGCATGCTGCAAAAGTGCATTAAAATTTTTAATTTAAAATTAATTTAACAGTTTGTTAAGTTTAATTTAAGAATTAAAAGCTATTGTTTTGGACGGTTTTCGTGTAAAAAGCCAATAATAAAAGCCTAAGTGACTGATTGTAAAACGATAGTGATAATATGCAAAAAGGCACTAAATGTGTAAAAACAAGCCTATTTCAATTGTAATTGAATAGGCAGGCATTAAAAAGAGAGTAGTTTAATTAAAAAACCGTCCTTATTTACCAAAAGCATTTTTTCCCATATCCAAAAACTCAACAAAGGCTGCTTCGTCCGTATCGTAAAAACGTGGACCCGAAAGTTGCTTTTCGTTACCGTCAATTACAATGTATTGAGGTTGAGCAGAGAAATTGTATTTAGATATTTGTAAATCCTGATTTTGTTCCCCAATAGTTTTTTTAACTTTTCCATCCCTTTTGCTGGTATACCATTCGTTTTCTGCTAATTCTTTACGCTCATCTGCATAAAGAGATACAATGATAAAATCGTTTTGTAATCGTTTTAATACCTCCGGCTTCGCCCAAACATATTCTTCCATTTTTCTGCAATTAACACAGGCATGACCTGTAAAATCAACAAATATGGGTTTCCCAGTTGCTTTCGATGCTGCCAATGCTTCTTTATAATCAAAGTATCCAGTTAAACCGTGTGGTAAATGCAGAAAATCATTGTGCTTGGCTGTAATTACTTTATTATTTTGTGTTTGATAGTTTGAATGTGAATTATCAGCTCCTAAAATAAAATCTTGTGTTTGCATTGGAGGTAATAAACCCGAAAGTGCTTTTAATGGTGCACCAAATAACCCAGGAATCATATATACCGCAAAACAAAAAGAAAGACAAGCCAATAAAAAACGAGGCACACTTACAAAAGGTAGATCACTATCATGGCTGAATTTTATTTTGCCCAGTAAATACATACCCAATAAAAAGGCAATTACTATCCAAATGGTTAAATAAATCTCCCTGTCCAATATTCCCCAATGGTAAACAACATCAGCAGTTGAAAGGAATTTAAAAGCAAAAGCAATTTCAATAAAACCTAAAACCACCTTTACCGAGTTTAACCAGCCACCGCTTTTAGGTAAATTTTGCAACCAACTTGGAAATACTGCAAATAATGTAAAAGGTAAAGCTAAGCCAAAACCAAATGAAGCCATGCCTAACAAAGGTTTTAAAAATTTTCCTCCTACTGCTTCAATTAATAAACTGCCTACAACCGGTCCTGTACAGCTAAAGGAAACCAATGCTAATGTGAATGCCATAAAGAAAATACCGGCAAAATTACCCATGCTGCTTTTTGAATCTACTTTATTTACAAAAGCATGAGGTAATGTAATTTCAAACATACCTAAGAAAGAAGCGGCAAAAACTAAGAAAATTACAAAGAAAAGAATATTAGGTAACCAATGCGTACTAAGCCAATTTCCAAAATCAGGCCCTAAACCAAAAAATGCAAATACCAAACCTAACGATGCATATATACCTATAATAGACAAACCAAAAGTAAAAGCACGTTGAATTCCTTCAGCTCTGGTGCTGCTTTTTTTAGTAAAAAAGCTAACTGTCATGGGTAACATAGGGAAAACACATGGAGTAACTACAGCTATTAATCCGCCCAAAAAAGCAATGATTAAAAAGCTTAAAAAGCCGGCTTCTTTTGGTTTTGTATTAGTACCTTTTTTTACGGTAGTTATATTAGAGTCCGCTTTTGTAATGGTTTTATTAGAATCAACAGGGGCTGAAATAGATGCTTCTTTAACAGGTTGACTTACAGTTTCAGTCGGTGTTTCGTTGGCAGCTGCACTAACCTGTAAATCTTTCAATTCATACTCTTGTTCATAAGGAGGCATGCACATACCCGTAACCTCAGAACATTCCTGGAAATAAATTTTAACTTTAACTTTTGGTTTAGCCGAAAGCAATTTAATTTTTTGAATAAACTTAGCAGTGCCTTTCATGGTACTTACCGTGCCTGGCCAAACCTCTTCGTAATGTTTATGGCTACCAATGGGTTTGGTTTTACCGACTAACTGGTACGATTTGTCTTTAGCCCATGTGAATTCAGCAACTTGAGGTCCTAAATTGGTATCCATATCATTGCTGTACATATACCAGTCTTTTGCTATAACACTGGTTAAAATAACCTCAACTTCATCACCAATTTTAGCTTCCGTTTTATTACTTGTTATTTTCCATACAGGATCCTTTTTTAACTGTGCAAACAAAGGCTGCAAGCCTAAAAAGGTCAATAAAAATAAAATAAAAAAAGATTTATTTTGTTGAATGCTCATAGTTGTAAAAGTATGCTTTTGCATGAAAAGCAAATGTATAAGTATTTTGTAAAACGCAAACATGAATAAATACTTAAAATGTAATTGACATTACAATGGACGTATATTTTCGTAAACAGATGGTAATAAATGTTGGCAAAGGCTTGGCTAACTAATTAGTTAAAAATAATGTAGATATTACTTTTGTTAATTGCGTTTATTAAAAAGAATGAAAAATTTTTTTGTAGTTATTTTTTGTGTTTGGTGTACTATATGCCAAGCGCAGTCCAATGTAAAAGTCAAATTAACGGTAGAACAGTATATTGAAAAATATGCACCTATAGCTATTGACGAAATGTACCGTAGCCATATTCCGGCTAGTATTACCTTAGCACAGGGTATTTTAGAAAGTGGGAACGGAAACAGTCGTTTGTCAACCGATGCCAATAACCATTTTGGTATAAAATGTAAAAATACCTGGACAGGCAAAACCATTTACGAAGACGATGATGCTCCGCAAGAGTGCTTTAGAAAATACGATGCGGCTATTGATAGCTACCGCGATCACTCCGATTTTTTGATGAATAATAAGCGTTATGCTTTTTTGTTCGATTTAGAAATTAAAGATTATAAAGCCTGGGCTTTTGGTTTGAAAAAAGCGGGCTATGCTACCAACCCACAATACCCCGAATTGCTTATTTCATTTATTGAAAAGCATAGTTTACATAAATATGATGGGACTAAAATAAGCGAAGAAGAGCAAAAAGAGCTTAACGAACAAAAAGCGGAAGTAGTTAAAACCTATGGTAAAGAATTTATGGTTAATGAGGTGCCAGCCATTACTGCCAAGGCAAATGAGAGTTTTGCCCAAATTGCATTGAATTATGACATAAAAGTGTTTCAACTGTATAAGTATAACGATTTGCAAAAAGATGATGAATGCCACGAAGGAGATACCATTTACCTAAAACACAAACGCAACAAAGCATTGGTTGATACCTATGTTTTTGCTAAAAACGATAACATGCATAAAATATCGCAACGTTTTGCTATTAAATTAGAGAGGTTGTTAGACCGGAATAATTTAGTATTGAATCAGCAACCGGCAATTGGTCAGGTTATTTACCTCAATAATAAACGCCCGAATACTCTGGTAATGGCCGATACATCTATTCAGCGGGATGTGGTAGAAATTGTAAAAACCGAAATAAAACCAAATGAGGTTAAAGTGGATACCATTGTGATGAATGAAAAAGTGTATGAAGATCCTAAAAAAAATATAGAAACCATGTTTCCAAGTAATGAAAATACATTGAGCTACTTTGATACATTGGAAGAAAAGAAAGCAGAATTATCGTTTTTTCATACGGTGCAGGCTGGCGAGACCCTGTACAGCATTGCTAAAAAATACAATATAAAAGTAGATGCCTTACAGTTTTTAAATGCTTTAAAAAACAATACCATTGAAGTAGGCCAAAAATTAATAATAAACCCAAATTTACCAACTGCCGATACCAAAGAACCACAACCGGTTCCGGGTTACCATATTGTTCGCCATGGAGAAACCCTGTTTTCAATTGCAAAAATGTATAATATTTCTGTAAGCGATTTAAAGGCGCTCAACACTTTAACTGGTAACGATATAAAAATAGACCAGCAGTTAACCGTTGTGCCTGTTAAAAAGCAAGTTGAACAAAGCAAAGACAGCGAGAATACAGAAGCATTTTACCACACGGTGGAAAAAGGAGAAACCCTTTTCGGCATCAGTCGAAAATACAATGTACCCATTATAGAATTAAAAAAATTAAACAGCACTGGTTTAAATCAATTGAACGAAGGGCAGAAAATTCGAATCAGATAAAAATTAATTTTACAGAACATGCAACTAATATTCATTTGCTTAAATCAAGCAATTTAGTATTATTGTAAACTCTAATAAAAATTAACTAACTATGAATAAGATTTACTTATCTATAATAGCTTTATTTACAGTTATTACTGCGAATGCGCAGATAAACTACGGGTTCGATTACCCACAAGCGTTTGAAAGCTTTAGTAGTAGAGATACTGGTGCTGCTATCTATATTTCATTGTTTAATGCTAAACAAGATAGTACAATACGTCCGTATTCAGCTATTTTATCGGTTGATGACAATACCAGTACAGCTAAAAACGGAATCAATTTTAATATTACACCTGCTCAACAAAAAGTAGAATTTGCCCCAGGGCAAATGGGTTATAGAAATGTAATCAGATTTAAATTAAATGTAATTCCTGACAATATTTTTTGGGGAACAAAAAGTTTTAAACTGAACTTAACCACATTAGAAGGTTTTACAGTAGGCGATTTAATACATGGATATAGCGAAATGCTTATTGTTTTGGATTACGATGGAAGCCAAATTGGTATTCCAAGAGTAAGCAAAGACAATTATAATTTATACCCTAACCCTGCAAAAGATATTATAACAATTACAGGTGTGGAGTGTCAAAATACAGCTATTTTTGATTTGATGGGTAAAATGGTTTTAAACCCGATTGCAACAAACAATCAAATTAACATTGAAAGCTTACCTGCAGGTATTTACATATTAAAAGTAGTTACCGATAAAGGTTTGTTAGTTCACAAAATTGTGAAAGAATAAAAGTACTTATAAAGAGATATTGGAAAAGCCGAAGTTAAACACTTCGGCTTTTTTTGTGCATATTTCTGTTGAGTATATGTAACTTATTTGTATCATTAAGCATTAATTTTATCGCATGCAAAAACCTTGGTTTATTATTGATTTTGATAGCACTTTTACACAAGTAGAAGCCATGGAAGAATTGGCTGCCATTAGTTTAAAAAACGACCCGGAAAAAGAATCAATTATTGGTCAGATTAAGCATTTGACCGATTTAGCTATGGAAGGTAAAATGCCTTTTAATAAATCGCTAAAAGCCCGCATCACCTTGTTATCAGCTAAAAAATACCATATTAATATGCTGGTAAATAAATTAAGGAAAAAAGTATCACCTTCATTTATAAGAAATAAAGCTTTTTTTAAAGAATACCAAGGGCGTATATTAATTGTATCAGGCGGATTTAAAGAATTTATAGCACCCGTTGTAAAAAGCTTCCATATTAACGAAGATTGCATTTATGCCAATACCTTTGTTTACGATAGCAAAAACAATATTATCGGTACAGATGAACGAAATCCACTATCTCAACAAGGAGGAAAGGTAAAACTCCTGAAAGAATTAAAACTGAAAGGAGATGTATTTGCTATTGGCGATGGTTATACTGATTATGAAATGAAAGCAAGCGGTCAGGCCAATTTCTTTTTTGCCTTTACTGAAAATATAGCCCGATTAAGCGTGTTACAAAAGGCTGATTATGTAGCTCCAAGCTTGGACGAAATTTTATATAAAATGAAATTGCCTATGGCACTTTCGTATCCAAAAAGCAGGATAAAAGTAGTTTTATTAGGCAAAGAAACTTTTGAGGCTGCTCATTATTTTAAATTAGAAGGGTATCAGGTAGCTAAGTTTGAGCAAATAACCAACTCGGCAAAAAAAGAACTTAAACAAGCGTCCATTATTGTATCGTCTATTAACCAAATGATTGATATTAGTGAGTGCTCAAAGCTTTTATGTGCCAGTGTTTGGGGTGTTCATAATGAGCAGTTTAATTTGCTAAATGCACAACAAACGGCTATTCCCATATTCCATTCGCCTTTTGCCAACTCGCGCAGTGCTGTTGAGTTATCTTTGGGCTTTATGTTACAGCTTTCGCGTTATGCAAACACCGAAATAAAGGGGAAAAAATTAGGTTTAATTGGGTACGGAAATGCCGGAGGTTTATTAAGTGTATTGGCGCAAAATTTAGGGATGGAGGTATTGTTTTACGATAAAAGAGACAGAGCACCTTTAGGAAATGCCATAGCTTATAAAACAATGAATGATGTACTGAAACGCAGCGATTATATTGTGTTGATGAATAGCAGTAATGAAGGAGTATTACTTGGAGAAAAGGAGCTTAAGCACTTGCATACAAACGCCATGTTGATTAATTTAAGTTATGACGATTCTGTAGATATAAAAGCAGTGAATAAACTACTTGGTAGTAGGAAAATAGCAGGTTTTGCAATGGATTGCAACCATGCAGAAACATATAAAAATATTAAAGCCACCCAGCAAACAATAGTTACATTAAATAAAAGAAATGCAACAGCCGAAACACAACAACAGATAGCCGGTTTTATTTCAGAAAAAGTAATTGAATATATAAATACCGGAAATGTAGGAAAAAACTTAAACTTTCCGGAAATACAACTCCCTGCTTTATTAAACTCACACAGGTTTATTCATGTGCATGAAAACAAACCTGGTTTATTGGCAAAAATTAATGCTATATTGGCACTGCATAAAATCAATATTTCAGGTCAGTACCTAAAAACCAATGAAACATTGGGATATGTAATTACAGATGTAGTGAAGCAATATAATTCAGAGGCTATTAATGAATTAAAACAAATAGAAGGCACCCTTAAATTTAGAATTATTTATTAGTCAGTATCACTCTGTTTTTATCTATTTCAATTACTGGCTAATTGAAATAAATAAGGGACAAAAAAGAATAAATAAATAATTTATGAACATAGTTAATAAATGAAAAAAGATTGCATGCAATTGCATTAAATTGCAACGTTTTTAAATAAAATAATACAAACTTAACCGAAGAAAGCAGCAATAAATGGGGATACTTAGTTTTTTAACACAAGATTTAGCCATTGATTTAGGTACAGCGAATACTTTAATCATTCATAAAGATCAGGTGGTAGTTGATGAACCGTCAATTATAGCAATCAATCGTAGAAATGGAAATGTAATAGCTGTAGGTAGTCAGGCACAACAAATGCATGGAAAAGTGCATGAGGATATTAAAACTATTCGCCCTTTGAAAGATGGTGTAATTGCCGATTTTCAAGCAGCAGAGCACATGATAAGAGGTTTAATTGGTATGATTCCACAAACCAATAAATTAATAAAACCTCAACAACGCATGGTAATTTGTATTCCTTCAGGTATTACCGAAGTGGAAAAACGTGCGGTAAAAGACAGTGCTGAACGTGCTGGCTCTAAAGAAGTTTATTTAATTCATGAGCCAATGGCAGCAGCCATAGGTATTGGTATTGATGTTTTTGAACCAATGGGAAACATGATTATTGATATAGGTGGTGGAACAACCGAAATTGCAGTTATAGCTTTAGCAGGTATTGTTTGCGATCAATCAATTCGTGTAGCCGGTGATGAATTTACCGATGATATTTTAGATTATATGCGCAGGCAACATAATTTGCTTGTTGGAGAGCGTACAGCTGAAAGAATTAAAATTGAAGTGGGTTCTGCTTTGAGCGAATTAGAAAATCCTCCGCAAGATTATGCGGTAAATGGCCGCGATTTAATGACAGGTATTCCTAAACAAATTAGTGTTACCTACTCAGAAATAGCAGCAGCGCTTGATAAATCAATTTCAAAAATTGAAGAAGCTATTTTACGTGCATTAGAATTAACCCCTCCGGAGCTTTCAGCTGATATTTACTCAACAGGGTTATATTTAACAGGTGGTGGAGCTTTATTACGCGGTTTAGATAAACGTATTTCAGCTAAAACAAAATTACCTGTGCATGTAGCAGAAGATCCGCTTAGAGCAGTAGTTAGAGGAACAGGTATGGCACTTAAAAATTTAAAAAGCTATAAGTTTTTAATGACCTAATATTTTTGTTAAAATTATTCTTCCCTATTTTACCATCCATTAAATACCAAACTGAAAAGCCAAAGGCAATTTGTTAGGAACATAGACCAATGAAAAATCTGCTGTTTTTTTTCTATAAGTATTATGTGTTCTTTATGTTTTTTGCATTTGAGCTGTTTGCACTTGTTGTATTGTTCCGCTTTAATAATTACCAGCAAGCTAGTTTCTTAAATTATACAGCCAGTACAAGTTCGTCCATATACAATGCAATTAATAGCACTACAGGCTATTTTAACTTAAAAACACAAAACGATAGTTTGCAGGCAGAAAATGCACGTTTACGTTCACAGTTATTACAATCATTTTACCAGAATGGATTTACAGCTACTACCGTAAACGATACCATGTACAAGCAGCAGTATGAATATATTCCGGCTTTAGTAGTTAATAATTCCATTAGCAAACGCAATAACTATATTACTATTGATAAAGGTAGTCTGCACGGTATAAAACGTTTTGACGGGGTTATTTGCCCCAATGGTATAGTTGGTATAGTTTGGCAGGTGACACCATATTATAGTTTAGTACAGTCAGTATTAAACAGCAAAAGCAGTACAGGAGCAAAAGTTAAAAAAACGGGCGATATTGGCTCTGTTTCATGGAATGGCGATAATGCTTTGTTAGCCCAGTTAAGTAAAGTAAATAATTATGTTCCAGTTGCCGTTGGCGATGAAATAGTATCAACCGCACAATCGCCATCATACCCGGAAGATATTGCTATTGGTAAAATTGTAAAAATTGACCGTAATCCGGAGAAAAGCTCATACGATATTACCATTGTTTTGCATACTCCTTTTAGCAGGCTTAAAAGCGTTTATGTAGTACGAAATTTATTTAAAGAACAACAAATAGCAGCAGAAGCAAAAGCGGTTGCAGAAGAGGAGGCTAAAAAATGATACTAGAGTTTTTTAACTACTTAATGCGTTTTGTTTTATTGGTTTTCTTCCAGGTAGTAGTGGTTAACAACATAGATTTAAGCACCTATGTTAATCCATATATATACGTTGCTTTTATTTTAAGTTTACCATACAATACCAAACCATGGTTGGTTTTAGTACTAAGCTTTTTATTGGGAATGACCATGGATACATTTAGTAGTTTACCCGGTCCGCATATTGCAGCAACTGTTTTTATGGGCTATTTCAGACGTTTCTATATTATGTTTAGTACCAATAAGGATGACCAGGAAACGAATATTGAGCCGAGTATTAGCAGCAAAGGCCCCGTTGGTTTTTTAGTGTATGCTTTGGTATTGGTATTTATGCATCATTTTGTTTTATTCTTTTTAGAAGCATTTACCATTCAGCAGTTTTTCTCTACCATTACGCGTATATTCTTCAGTACCTTATTTACAGTACTATTAATTAGTATTGGGCAGTTATTGTTTTACAAAGTAGCCAAGAAGAAATAGTAAACCTTACCCTTTATAAAGTATTATTTAATAATTCAGGAATACAAGCTTTTTTGTATAAGCGAGAGTTAACAACACTTCCTTGTATGATGCTGGCATGTTTGGCGTTATGTGCATCGCTCCCCAAAAAACTATGGAATTTCTTTTCAATAATGTATTCGGCAGCCTTTTGAACGGCCGGGCTATAATAACCAATAAGCGATAAATTATTTAATTGAAGCAATATACCCTGGTCAAAAAACTCTTCGTATTTTTCTTTTTTATTGTGGTAGTAAGTATATCGTTCCGGATGCGCTAATACGGGCTGGTAGCCTCTTATTTTAAGTTCAAATAATACTGATTTAAGGTTTATTGATTCAGCCATAAAAGGCATTTCTACTAAAACGTATTTTTTATCCCCGCCAAAACTAAGAATATCATCGTTGGCTATTTTAGTTTCAAAGCCATCGTCTATCATATATTCTGCTGCTACTTCCAGCTCAATAGGTATATTTTGTTCTTTTGCGTAAGCTTTAAGTTCAGCTAATTTGGGTATTAAATTGTGAGCACCATTTTTATAAAAATCGCTCATTACATGTGGAGTAGTAATTATTTTCCTATAACCCATGGCTACAAATATTTTTAAAACATCTGCAGCTTGTTCCAGTGTTTGCACACCATCATCAACATCATGTATAAGATGGGAGTGTATTTCTACGTGAATAGGGTTTTGGAAAGAAACAGTTGTTTGTTCAACTGTTTCTTTGGTACCGAATAAGTTTTTTAAAAATCCCAATTTGTATAGTCGTGTTTAAGTGCTTGAATTACTTGATTGAGATTTTTATGGAGTAATTAAACTTGGTCTAAATACTCTTTTAACGAAGCAATATTAGGAACATTTAATGAATCTACCTTACGTGCATCGGCTACATATATGCTTAACCAGTCAAGTCTGTGGTTAATTTCATAAATAGCATTTAAGTTAAATTCTTCAACCGACATATTGATTACTTTGTGGTTCTCCACTTCCAATAAGTTGGTTAAAAACTCAAAGCGGGCACTTACTCTTTCATTGTGTCCTGAATCAATAAAGAAAAATATAGATGGAACTACTCCATAATAACTTTCGATTACATTGTGATTGGCTTCTGGTAACACATGGGTAAATGCTTCCTGTTTGGCATTTTCTTGTATTTGTTGCGCAAAACGTAATCCCAAAGCTTCAAAATAAGCATCGGTTACTACTATAAATTTGTTTGAAATTTTTGATTTAATGGTTTCAAACAAACTACTCATCTGTTCTTCGTAAGGTTGGGTATTTTTAACTTTATCAGCTATTTGTTGTAACTCGGTTTTTACATCTTTTTGCATAAACTCAGCAAAAATTTGTACCAGATAAGTTAATGAAAAACCTAGTGCCATGCGTGGTTGAAAACCCGGTTCTAAAAAATATTGTTTTATACCATGTTCAGTTGCTAAAGCACCTAACTTACCGCCACCGGTTAAAATTAACATATCGCAACCACGTTTTTTTACTTCATCAAACATGGTCAATGTTTCTTCTGTATTGCCACTGTATGAGCCTAACAGAACCAACGTTTTTTGGTTTACGTAAGCAGGTAAAGTATAATCAGCAATACACTCAACAGGTAAAGGCAACTGGTCCATAAAAATGTTTTTAACCAAACGTCCACCTATCCCACTTCCTCCCAAACCACCAATAATTATGTTGGTATAATTAGCCAGGTTTAAACCATGTGGTGTGTAGTTGCTTAATGCAAATTCAATTTGGTAACTAAATTTTTTTAATGCTTCGTGTTGTGGATTCATAATATAACTATTGCCTGATTGTGTTGTGTTAAATTTTATTTAATTAAATTCATAAGGTATTGACCATACCCACTTTTTAGTAATTTTTGAGCCTCGCGCTCTAATTCCGATTTGTTTATATAACCCATTCGGTAAGCTATTTCCTCTATACAGCCTATTTTTAAGCCTTGTCTTTCTTCTACTACCTGCACAAACTGACCTGCCTGCATTAAAGAACTAAAAGTACCGGTATCAAGCCAAGCTGTTCCTCTTTGTAAAACGCCCACTTTTAATTTTCCTTGTTGTAAGTACACTTTGTTTACATCGGTAATTTCATACTCACCTCTTGGCGAAGGTTTAATATTTTTGGCAATTTCTACTACTGAGTTATCGTAAAAATACAAGCCAGGTACCGCATAATTCGATTTAGGAACAGCAGGTTTTTCTTCAATGCTTAACGCATTCATATTTTCATCAAACTCTACTACACCATATCTTTCTGGATCACTTACGTGGTAAGCAAATACAACACCTCCTACCGGGTTATTGTTAGCGTGTAATAAAGACTTAAGTCCTGAGCTAAAGAAAATATTATCACCTAAAATCAGTGCTACGCTATCCTTACCAATAAATTTCTCACCTATTACAAAAGCTTGTGCAAGCCCATCTGGCGAAGGTTGTTCTGCATATTCAAAAGTACACCCAATCTGCGAGCCATCTCCAAGTAGTTTTTTAAAACCCGGTAAATCATGCGGAGTGGAAATAATTAAAATTTCTTTTATGCCAGCCAACATCAATACCGATAAAGGGTAATATATCATTGGCTTATCAAATACAGGCATTAGTTGTTTGCTAACGGCCAATGTAAGCGGGTGCAATCTGGTACCACTGCCGCCTGCTAATATTATTCCTTTCATACTAAGTTATGTAAATTTTTAAGTAAGCGTTTTCTTACGGTTGCAATATAAAAGAATAATGAAAAAAACGATAAGAATTTCTAAGGCCAAACACGTGTAACAAAATGCTTAATGGCTTGGTTTAGTTTTGTTGGTTCCTCTAACATTCCCATGTGAGCGGATTCCTGCAAATAGCATATTTCAGCTTCATTACATAAGGCTGCTTGTGCCAGCATATCGTTTTCAGTAATCAGGTTGTCTTGTTTACCAATGGCAAAAAATACAGGTAATTTTGTTTTTTCTAATAAATCAAAAGTACGCTCCCTGTTCATCATGGCTCTAATGGCATCAATAATGCCTTCAGTCGTGCCTTTGTTAGCTTCTTCTATAAGGTTAGCAATAGCTACGGTACTTTTTTCAGCGTCTTTAAAAAGGGTAGGGAAAAAGTTTTTAAAATAAGCGTCTTTGCCATTTTCCTGAATAAACTTAATGACTTGCCGTCTTTTATTCATTCTTTCCTGACTATCGGCAGTGGCTGTTGAGTGTAATAAGCCAAACCCTTTTAAGTATTGAGCATGTTTTTTTGCAAAAGCTAAGGTTACATAACCACCCAAGCTATGGCCAATCATAATGCATGATTTTATTTTTAGTGCATCAAGAGCAATTTTTACTTTATCTGCCATGCACTCTATTGTAATTTTTTCGTGTACACAACTCTTACCAAAACCTGGTAAATCAAAAGTAATAATATCAAACCATTGTTTCAATTCCTGCACTTGCAGGTTAAAAAGAGCACTGCTTTCACAGAAACCATGAAGAAGTACAAGTGTTTGCGGTTTCTGCGATTGATAGGTATAATAGTGTAACATAAAAGATGTTGCAAAATAAAAAAGCCATTTGAATTCAAATGGCTTTTTTATTTTATAATGATAAAGTACTAGTAAAATTTGTAACGCATGTCAACAACATTACGCATGTCTTTAAGCGCTTCCATATAACTATATTCCATACGTTGGCTAGCCGGTTGTTTTAACTCAGCTTTGTATTGCATATAGTCTTTAACCGGAGTTGGCTCGGTAAATTTATTTACTTGGAAAGCATAAACACCTGCATCACCTTTGAATGGTGCTTGTAATTTAGCAGGGGCTGAACCTAATACTGCACCAACAAATGAATTATCCTGACCAACATAAGCAATATTAGTGTTTTCGAAGCTTTGGTTACCAACCGGAGTAACAGTTAAGTTCAATTTTTTGCTTATTGCATCAAGGGTATTAGCTCCGCCATCCATTGCTTCTTTTATTTTAGCAGTTAATTGTTCCGCTTTTTTATCTCTGATATAATCAGCCTCTACTTTTGTTTTAGCAGCATCAAAATTCGATTTTCCTTTTTCACGAACTTCTTTTACCATAACAATTAAGTGTTTATCGCCAACAGTAATTACTTCGCTTACATCGCCTTGTTTAGCGTTAAAAGCCCATTTTACTGCTTCGCGTGCATCAGCATAACCAGGTAAGAAATTATCGTTTTCTCTTACAAAATCAGCCGTTTTAATATCTAATTTTTTCTCTTTTGCATTAGCTTCAAAATCTTCAGCATTTCTGCCACTTAATGCAAACTGGCTGGCTTCGTTAAAGGCTAACTGAGTAGTTTTGTCGCTTGCTTTAAACGTACGGTCTAATAAAGCAACAACTATTTTTTTGCTTGATTTGTTTTCAGTGATTTTTACAATGTGCCATCCGAATTGTGTTTTAACAATTCCTACGTCACCTTTTTTACCTGCTTTACAAAATGCATTGAATTCTTTTACCATTTGGCCATCTTGGAACCAACCTAAATCACCACCTCTGTCTTTAGTTCCATCAGTACCGTATTGTGCTGCTAACATAGCAAAATCGCCACCTTTTTTAATTTGAGCCAATACTTCTTCTGCTTTTGTTTTGCTGTTTAAAGTATCTTGTGCAGTGCCTGTACCTTCTATTTTAAATAAAATGTGGCTGGCACGCATAAATAATACAGTATCGTTTTTAACACCACTTATTTTATAAATTTGGTATTTATTGTCTTTAAATATTGGACCTACAATAGCTCCAACTGAATCTGAAAACAATTTATCTGCTATATCTTCAGGGAAATCTTTACGAGAACGCGGAGTTGCATCAAACTTTGTTTCACTGTTTTGGTCTATATATTGAGTATCATTCTTAGCTTGGGCAAATAAGTTTACTTGTTCAGAAACCCATTTGTTCATTTCCATGCTGTCTTCTCTGCTTGGTGCAAAATCATACACTACAAAGTTTAATTTACGGCTGTTTTCGCGCTCTTTGTATTTGTTTTGGTTTTTGTTGAAGTACGATTTTAAATCACCTTCTTCTGTTTTAATAGTTGAATCGGCAATAGCGTTAAATGGTAATACTACATAGTTTAACTCTGCTGTACGTGTACGTGCTTCGTACAATTTTTTTGCTTCTAAATTGGTAGTATAAATACCTTTTTTCAATAGGGTAGTGTATTTACGGCTCATACCATCTTGGTATAAGTAATCTTCAAAATCACGTAATTGTTTTTTAGTTTTTTCATCACCTTTTTCAGTAATCTGTTTCAAGTTTTGAATGACTACATTTTTATCAAACGAACCTGTTTTAGGGTCGGTAAAAGCTTGTTTTACTTGTGGATGGATGTTTTCACCATAAAATAAATCAGACAACTCATCGTTTGAAACGGTGATACCTAAATCAGTAAATTCTTTACTCATTAAGTTTTGTTGTACTATGGTGTTCCATGCTTGTTCTTTTATCTGGCTACGAGTATTTTCATCAAGTGGTTGTCCTTGACTACGTTGTAAATACCCCTCTTCTTGTTTAGCAATCTCTAATTCAAGTTGCTTAATGCTAATTGACTCACCATCAATTTTTCCGATATCATTATTGGAGTTATTGAAAATACTATTTCCACTTGTTAATGCATCTGATACAAGGAATAACACCAACGCCAAACCCACAAATCCAATTGCAAGTCCACTTCTGTTTCTTATTTTAGTTAATATTGCCATACGGTTTTTTTGAAGAGTGGCAAAAATAAGCGCATTGTACATACAAGGCAAATGTTATTTATTTTTGCACTAGCAATAAAATCAGTTAGTTAAACAAATAGCATAAAAATGAAATACGGAAAACTATACTTAATTCCCAACTTTTTATCGAATGAGGCAAATACTGATTTTTTGCCTGAAATGGTAAAAAGAATGAGCCATCACATAAAAAATTTTGTAGTAGAGAGTGAAAAAGAAGCTAGGGCTTTGATAAAAAAACTGCAACTGGCTACTCCTCAAAACGAACTGCAAATTTTTATATTGAATGAGCATACCGAAACTAAAAGTTACCATCAGCTGTTAAAAGCACTGGAAAATGAACAGGATGCGGGTATTATTAGCGATGCCGGTTTGCCTTGTGTGGCTGATCCCGGTTATCAATTAGTGGCTTTGGCACATCAAAAAAATATAGAGATTATTCCATTACCAGGTGCCTCCTCTATTTTTATGGCCTTAATGGCAAGTGGCTTTAGTGGACAGAACTTTGCTTTTACCGGTTATATTCCCATTGACAAAGCATTGCGGGTAAAACGCATTAAAGAGTTGGAACGTGAAGCTATTGGTAAAATGCAAGCACAGATATTTATGGAAACACCCTATAGAAATAACCAATTGTTGGATGAATTAATTAAAAATGGTTTTCCGAACACCTTGCTTTGTATAGCCTGTAACGTAAGCTCACCCAATGAGTTTATTAAAACTAAAACCTTGAAAGAATGGGCAAGTGCTAAGCCTGATTTACATAAAAAGCCAGCTATATTTATTTTGGGTGTTTAAACTAATGTTTCGATTTTTGAAAGTTAAGATTGGGAAACTTTTTCATGTAATCAGTATAACGTTTAATAGATTTTGGTAAACTAAAATGATAACCAAAATAAAAACTTACACTACCAACACTGTAGCTGATGCGTTCATTTTTGCCCAAGGGTAAATTGTATACATCTGCCACCCCTGTTAGGCCTGTAAAAAACCGTCTGTAATTATAGCCTATACCCGCTCTTCCCATGGCACGTGGTATAATTTCAAATTCATCAAATACCTTGTTCCCATTTATTAATTCACTGGTGTAGTGTTGTTGTTGAAAATCAATACCGCCAAAGGCAGATAAAGTTAAAAAGAAGCGTTTGTAGGCTACAAAAGTATGTCCATAGCCGGGCATAAAACACAAGTTGTAAAAATCGCCTTTTTGCAGTTTGCTCTCTGCACCAAATTTATCAGGGTTTACATTTCTTGGAACAATAGAAGAGTCAGCCCTGATATTATAATAATTAAGTGAAGTGCTTAACATAAAACTACCTGCACTGTGTTTTTGAATTTCGTTTTGTATAAATGTACTTCTGTAAGAATAACGTTTATGGTTAAAAATATAATAATAATTAGCACCAATATTTAAGGTACTTAAATCATTACGTATGTAAAAAGTTTTTGGAGGAGTGTTTGGTAAAACATCTTTGGTATTGTTTAAGTAATAGCCTGAATAATCCAGGTAATAAATATCAAAGCCCATTTTTTTGCCATAACTACTTAATTTTATATTGGTGTAGGTAGTAGTTCCTTTTTCTTTTTCCTGTATATTTTTTGGCGCGTAACTAAAGGCCAAGCCAAGCCAGTTAAGTCTTACACTCACACCTATGGCAGTATAATCGTTTGGCGTATAAGTTAAGTTGGCTCCTGCTTTTCCTATTACATTAATGTCGCTTTTGTTCGTTAATGCAAATAAACTTACGTTTAATTGGTCGGAAATATCATCAATAAAATACTCCCGTGGTAACTGCTTTCTTCGCAACGAATCCTGAGCGCTTAGTTGATTTAAAAAGCTTAGTAAGCCAAGTATTATGATGAGTATTTTTTTCAAACGTTTTTTAGAGCGCTAAAATGATAAAAGGTTTAATTGCTACTATAAAAATGATAGTTTCGCTGCATGATTAAAAACTTATTTTACGGTGCAATTATAATCATTCTGCTAAATTCATGTAGTAGTAAACAAAAAGTAGATACAATTTGTTTTAACGGTCAAATTATTACCGTTGATACTGCCATGAGTAAAAAGCAAGCTTTTGCTATAAGGGATGGTAAGTTTGTTGAAGTAGGTAGTGATGAAAGCATTCTTTCAAAGTATGAAAGTTTACAAAAAATAGACTTAAAGCAACAGTTTGTATATCCGGGTTTAATTGATGCACACAGTCATTTTTATGGCTTGGGAAATTTTTTACAAATGGTTGATTTAACGGGAGCAAAAAGCTGGGATGAATGTGTGCAACGCTGTAAATTATTTTATGCACTGCACAAACCAACTATTTTATTGGGTAGAGGTTGGGACCAGAATTTATGGGACAGCAAAAGCTTTCCAACCAATGATAAACTGAATGAGTTATTTGCTCAAATACCAGTTATGCTTAAAAGAGTTGATGGCCATGCAGCCATGGTAAATGATTGTGTATTGAAATTAGCCCTTATAACAGAAAGCACGAAAGTGAGTGGTGGTTTAGTGGTAACTGCAAATAATAAAGCAACAGGCGTGTTGGTTGATAATGCAGTAGATTTAGTGGAAGCAGTATTGCCTGCAATTACTACCAGCGATAAAATTAAAGCACTGAAAATAGCAGAACAGCATTGTTTTAGCTATGGTTTAACAAGTGTATGCGATGCAGGATTGGAGTTAAACATTATACATTTAATTGATAGTTTACAACAAAGCAATACATTAGGCATACGCTTATATGCCATGGTAAGTTTAAATGATGAAAATTTAAAAGAAGCACTTCAAATAGGCGTATATAAAACAGATATGTTAAACGTTTCCAGTTTTAAAATGTATGCCGATGGTTCATTAGGCTCGCGTGGTGCCTGTTTGATTGAACCATATAGTGATGATGTGCACAATAAAGGTTTTTTATTAACGGATATTCATAAAATGAAAAAGTATATCCGGCAAATTGCGTTAAGTAAGTTTCAGTTAAACACCCATTGTATTGGCGACTCAACCAACCGATATATTTTAAAATTATACAGCCAGGCTTTAGGTAAAAGTAACGACAGGCGTTGGCGCATTGAACACGCCCAGGTTGTTAATCCTGCCGATTTAAGTTTATTTAAGGAGTATGCCATTATACCTTCAGTTCAACCTACACACGCTACCAGCGATATGTATTGGGCCGTAGATAGATTAGGCAAAGAACGCATTAAACAAGCCTATGCTTATCAAACATTGCTGCAACAAAACAATTGGCTACCATTAGGTACAGATTTTCCTGTAGAGTCGGTTTCACCTTTTTATACTTTTTATGCAGCAGTATCAAGGCAGGATGCTGATAAAAAACCTATAGATGGGTTTAACAAAGAAAATGCTTTAAGTCGTGAACAGGCTTTAAAAGGTATGACTATTTGGGCGGCTAAAGCAGCTTTTGAAGAAAACGAAAAAGGAAGTATTGAAACCAATAAAATGGCGGATTTTATAGTTTGCGATATTGATTTATTAAACGAAAAGGATTTACTTAAAATACGCAATACCAAACCACAACAAGTATTTGTGGCAGGTAAAAAAGTAAAGTAAATAAAGCCTGACTAAGCTTTAATTAATTGGTTTGCCAATAAGTATTCAGCTATTTGTACCGTATTGGTAGCAGCACCTTTGCGCAAATTGTCCGCTACAATCCATAAGTTTAAAGTGTTGGCCTGGCTTTCATCCCTTCTAATTCTACCTACAAAAACATCGTCTTTACCATCGGCAAACAGCGGCATAGGGTATATAAAATTATCTACATCATCCTGCAAAGTAACACCAGATGTATGGGCTAAAATGTTTTTGACTTCCGCTAAATCAAAATCGTTCTCAAACTCAATGTTTACACTTTCGCTATGCCCACCGGTAGTAGGAATGCGCACACAGGTAGCAGTAACTTTTATACTGTCATCTCCCATTATTTTTTTAGTTTCCTTCACCATTTTCATTTCTTCTTTGGTGTAACCATTTTCTAAAAAAACATCTATATGTGGCAAAGCATTTTTATCAATTTGGTATTTATAAGCCATTTCACCCTGTATACCCTGGCGTTCATTTTCCATTTGCTGTACCGCTTTTACACCGGTACCCGTAACTGATTGGTAAGTAGAAACCACCACGCGTTTTATTCTATATTTTTTGTGCAAAGGTTGTAAAACCAATACCATTTGTATGGTTGAGCAGTTAGGGTTGGCAATAATTTTATCGTTGGTGGTTAATACATGGGCATTTACTTCCGGTACTACTAACTTTTTAGTTTCGTCCATACGCCAAGCAGATGAGTTATCAATAACATAACAACCAATTTCAGCAAACTTTGGAGCCCACTCTAAAGAAACACTTCCACCGGCAGAAAATAAAGCTATTTGCGGCTTTGCATCAATGGCTTGTTGCATGGTATGTAAAGTATATTCCTTGTTATTGAACATTATTTTTTTTCCTGCCGATTTATCAGAAGCAACAGGTATTAATTCAGTAACAGGGAAATTCTTTTCTTGTAATACTTTTAACATAACAGAGCCTACCAGTCCGGTAGCGCCCACCACAGCCAATTTCATCATATCTTTTGTAATAAATATAAGCGCCAAAAATAGCCGATAAAACAAGAATTAACAATTTTTAGAAAAGGAAATGTTTTCGACTTGGATGATGTTGGTATATTTTCCTTTTTGGGTTAAATTTTGTTCAATTAATTAGAAAATACCATTTACACCAACATTTATCAGCTATTTATTTTTAGCGTAATACCCTTACATTTGCCTCATTATTAAAATTTCTATTAGATGGATTTATTTGAAAAGCTGAAGACTAAACCGGGTCCGCTTGGGCAACATGGTGATGATAGTTATGGGTATTATATGTTCCCTAAATTAGAGGGAGAAATAGGTCCTCGTATGTTATTCAGAGGTAAAGAAAAATTAAACTGGAGCTTAAACAATTATTTAGGTTTAGCCAATCATCCGGAAGTACGTAAAACCGATGCAGAAGCAACCGCTCAATATGGTTTAGCCTACCCAATGGGAGCTAGGATGATGAGTGGAAACACCAGTTTTCACGAACAGTTAGAGCGCGAGTTAGCAGCATTTGTTAGCAAACCCGATGCAATTTTATTGAATTTCGGATACCAGGGAATGGTTTCTGCTATTGATTGTTTGGTAGACCGCCACGATGTAATAGTATATGATGCCGAAAGCCATGCATGTATTTTAGATGGCGTTCGTTTGCACATGGGTAAACGTTTTGTGTTTACACATAATAATATGGAAAGCTTAGAAACCCAGTTAAAGCGTGCGGAAAGACTCGTAGCTGAAACGGGTGGTTCAATATTGGTTATTACCGAAGGCGTATTTGGTATGACAGGTGCACAAGGCAATATTAAAGCCATAGCTGAGTTAAAGAAAAAATACAGCTTCCGTTTGTTTGTTGATGATGCGCATGGTTTTGGTACCATGGGTAAAACAGGAGCAGGCGTAGGCGAAGAACAAGGTGTAATGGATGCTATAGATGTTTACTTTGGTACCTTTGCTAAAAGTATGGCAGGTATAGGTGGTTTTATAGCTGGTGAAAATTTAGTAATTAAACATTTACGCTACAATATACGTTCTCAGATTTTTGCTAAAAGCTTACCAATGCCAATGGTAATAGGTGCTTTAAAACGCCTTTCATTGTTACGCGATTTCCCTGAAAACAAAGCCAAATTGTGGACTATAGTAAGAGCTTTACAGAGCGGTTTAAAAGAAAATGGGTTCAATATAGGTGTTACTACCACACCGGTTACACCGGTAGTTTTAAATGGTACTATACCCGAAGCAACTGCTATTACACATGAATTAAGAGAAGTGTATAATATATTCTGTTCAATAGTTGTTTACCCTGTAGTACCAAAAGGAATGATTATATTGCGTTTAATTCCGACAGCGGCACATACTTTAGCAGATGTAACAGAAACCATTGCTGCCTTTTCAGTTATTAAAGAAAAACTGGATGCAGGTGCTTATAAAGAAACAGCATTTGTTTCCATGGGCGATTTGGCTAAAGCGTAAGCCAGCTTACAATTAAATATATAATTTAGAAAAATTTTAGGTTTAATTTTTCTATTTTTGAAAGTATAAACAAAAAAGAAAATGAAAAAGATAGCAATCATATTAAGTGTATTTATAGTAGTACTAGGCTTATTTGCTTTTAAACCACAAACGGAAGAAGTAAAGTGGCTTAATTTTAACGATGGATATAAACTGGCTAAAAAGAAAAACAAAATAATTTTAGTTGATGTGTATACAGAATGGTGTGGCTGGTGTAAACGTATGGATAGAGATACCTATGCTAAACCAAGTATTGTAAATGCACTAAACAAAGATTACGTAGTGGTTAAATTTAACCCGGAGGTAACAGGTGTAACTTATAGCTATAATGGTAAAACATACGATGGACCAGGCTTAGCTGGAGCTATTAGCAATAATAGTATTAGTGGTTATCCTACAACTGTTTTTATCAATCCTAAATCGCATAAAACAAAATTAGAAGTAGGTTATAAAAACGAAGCCGATATGAGCGTAATTTTAGTTGATATTCAAAAAAGTTTAAAAGGGCAATAAATACTTTTAGAACGCGTTATATGTAATTTAGAAAGGCTGCCTCAAAAGGGCAGCCTTTTTATATGCTTATTTGTTTGCCACATAGCCTCCTTTTTACGGCTCAAATTTTTTTTGGAAATGCCAATCCGTTTTTTATCTTCGCCTAACAAATGTTAGGTTATGGCTGAATCGTTGAACATCAATAGAAAAGACCAGATAGTAGATGCAGCCGCATTGCTATTTAAACAAAAAGGATATGTTTCCACCAGTATGCGCGATTTGGCAACTGAATTAGGTATAGAAGCAGCAAGTATTTATCACCACATTAAATCGAAAGAAGAACTTTTAGAAAGCATTTGTTTCGATATGGCCAATAAATTTATATCAAACGCCAAAGAGGTAAACGATATTTATTTTAACGCAGAAGAGCGTTTGCGCATGGCTATTAAATTACACATAGAAACCATTACAGAAAATCAAAACCAATCTGCTGTGTTTTTAAGCGAGTGGCGTAATTTAAGTGAGCCTAAATTGGGCTTGTTTAAGCAATTACGTAATCAATACGAAAACCAGTTTACCATTATTTTAATTGATGGCGAAAATGAGGATATTTTTGACCAGACAGACAAAAAATTTGCCGTGTTAAGTATTCTTTCAACTATCAATTTTGTAAACGAATGGTATAACCCGGAAGGTAAAATGAACGCTGCAGAAATAGCAGAAAAACTAAGTAATTTTATTATGGGTGGTTTACGCAAACGTTTGGTAACGGACGTATTATAGACCATAGCCAATAGACTATGGTCCATGGACTATCAACTGACAACTAAGAAAAAAATATATGTACGGAAATGCTTACATCGATCCAAACGAAAAACCCAAATCAATTATTGATGGGGAGGATCCAATTAAATTAGCTGAATTTGAAGCACGTATTGCACGTGGCGAAAAAATTGAACCAAGAGATTGGATGCCGCGTGAGTACAGAAAACAATTAATCAGGATGATTGAACAACACGGTCATTCAGAAATTATTGGTGCTTTACCAGAAGGAACATGGATTACCCGTGCACCCGGTTTTAAACGCAAATTGGCTTTAATGGCTAAAGTACAGGATGAAGTTGGTCATGCACAACTATTATACAGTGCGGCAGAAACACTAGGTAAAAACCGCGAAGCCATGATTAACGATTTAATTACTGGTAAATCAAAATATTCAAACGTATTTAACTATCCTGCATATACCTGGGCTGATGCTTGTATTATAGCCTGGTTAATTGATGCCGGAGCTATTATTAACCAAGTAGCCAATGCCAAAGGAAGTTACGGCCCTTATTGCCGTGCCTTAGATAGAATTTGCACAGAAGAAAGTTTCCATTTAAAATACGGACACGATAATGTAGTAACATTGGCTACAGGAACACCTACACAACGCAAAATGGTGCAAGAGGCATTAACCCGTTGGTGGCCACCTATTATGCATTTCTTTGGCCCAAGCGATAAAATTTCGAGCCATACAGAAATACTAATGAAGTGGAAAGTGAAGATGGCTACTAACGATGATATGCGTCAACAATTCTTAAACATGTATGTACCCAAAATTTGGGATTTAGGTTTAACTGTTCCCGATGCTAATTTGAAGAAAAATGAAGAAACAGGTAAATGGGATTATACCGAGCCGGATTGGGATGAATTTAAACGCGTAATCAATGGTGGTGGCCCATGCAATGCAGAGCGTTTAGCGGTGCGCAGAATGGCTGAAGAAAAAGGCCGTTGGGTGCGCCAGGCATTATTGAACAAGTCAGAAAAATATGTATTGCCATTAGCTTAAGACTTATTGATTATTTCGGGTTGAATATTAATTATGAAGAGTTAAAACAAATAATTAATAAAAAACAACACGCAATAGATAACACGTAATAATAAAGAAATGATAAACTCATTAGACCCGAGGATAGCGAGGGAAAAAATAGCAGAAGACAATACCATTGCGCCATTAACCGATATGGATAATTGGGAAACGTATGAAGTATTTCATCAAAAAAAACGTGGTGACCAACATGTACACGTTGGTATTGTGCATGCCCCTAATGCAGAAATGGCTTTACTTTTTGGTAAAGATCAATTTGGCAGACGCGGTATAACAGCTAATATTTGGGTGGTAAAAACCAGCAATGTTTTTTGTACCGAATACGAAGACCAGGATATTTTTGAAACTACGCCTGAGAAACAATACCGCGAAGCAGGTGGGTATAAAGTAATGGATAAGATTAATAAATATAAGAAAGAGAATAAGGCAGTTTAATCGCGAATTCAAATCTTACAATTTTAAGTACATGGAACACATCAAAGAATTATTATATAAAATGGCCGATGACCTTTTGGTATTAGGTCATAGAAACAGTGAATGGACAGGATTAGGCCCAATATTAGAAGAGGATATTGCTTTCTCATCAATGGCACAGGATAAAATTGGTCACTCACAAGCCTTGTTTCAAATACTGCATGAATTAGGCGAAGCAGAGCCGGATACGAATGCATTTATGCGTGAAGCAAAACAGTTTCACAATGCACAGTTGCTTGAGTTGCCAAACGATGATTATGATTTTTCAACCATACGTCATTTCTTGTTTGACCACGCAGACCAGTTGCGTTTTGATAACTTAGCCAACAGTAGTTTTGAACCACTGGCTAAGGTAGCACGTAAAATAAAAGGCGAGTTAAAATACCATGTTTTTCATGCTGATATTTGGTTAAACAAATTGGGCAATGGAAATGAGGAAAGCCATGCACGTATGCAAACGGCTTTAAATCATGCATGGAATTATGCATTGGGTATATTTGAAGAAAGTAAATTGGAGAAAGAGTTAATAGACAACAATGTATTTGAAGGTGAAGTATCTTTAAAAAATCGTTGGTTAGCCGTTATCACTCCTCTTATAGAAAAAGCCAATTTAAAAATTCCTGATGAAAAACACTGGGCACCTGTTTTAGGAGGCAGAACAGGTTACCATACAGAGCATTTAGAGCAACTGGTAAATGAAATGAGCGAAGTGTTTAAAATTGAGCCAAACGCTGAATGGTAAACAATAATTAAAGATAAAAACAAAAAGCTACTGTTGAAACAGTAGCTTTTTTGTTTTAGAAAAAGTAAACAAACAAATTATTAAAGGCCATTACCAATACTTTTCGCCACACAGTTTTGCCAATTCAATTTTAGCAACACATAGTTGGTATTCGAATTGTAATTTACTCAATGCGGCTCTTTGAATGCCATTGGCTGCGTAGTTTAAATCCAGATAAGTAGCTACACCATTCCTGTACCTTGATTGCGTTAACTCCAATACCGATTGTGCTGATTTAATCTGGCTTTCGGCATTCTTTAAGCGTTCCTCGTTACTGGCTACATCAGTAATAGCTTGCTTAATATCTTTACGGTATAAATTATTTAAACTTTGTAAACTGTATTCAGTTTGTTTTAACGATTGTTGAGCTACCGCCACCTGCGATTTGTTTTTACCACCACTGTATATAGGAACATTTAAGCTTAAGCCTGCTAGATAATTAAATCTGTTTTCAAAAATATCAGGTTGATAGCCGTTTTTAAAACCCGCATTGGCACTGGCATTAAGTGTTGGTGTGAGTTGGCGTTTATTGTATTTTACATCCAATTGAGCTTGTGTAATTTTGCTTTTAACCAAAGCGTATTCACTGTTTTGGCTTTCAGCTAATTTAATATAATCATCAATGCTGCCATTTTTTACGCTAAAGTCAAATTGAGTTAATTGAATACTTGATTTACCCGTAGTAAACTCCAGTAGGTTCGATTGTTTTTGCAGTAAGTTTTTTAAATCAACTTTGCGGTTTTCTTCGTTGTCAATACTTGCATCAATATTGAATAAATCAACCTTTAATGCATCACCATTTTTTAAACGACTTTCAATTACTATTTTATTTTGTTTGTAGTAATTAATAACACTATCCTGTATGGCAACAGCTTTTGTTAAATAAACCACATAGTAATAAATGTTGGCTACCTGTGCAGCCAATTGAACTTTATTGTATTGTGTATTTTGTTTGCTGTAGTTAAGCTCTTCCTTCGATTTTTCAACAGTGGATTTTAAGCGACCAAAATCAAGTAACACATAACTGGCAGCAATATTGGCATTGAAATTATTATTGGGCTGAAACTGCAATATACGTGTAACACCGGGCCCTACAGGGAATGAAGACTGACTAATAGGGTCAACATAATTATAACTAACCGACCCGTTTACGTTTGGCAGGTAATTGCTTTGTGTAGTTTTTAAACGTTCAGCCGTTATTAACTCCGCTTGTTGTAATTCTTTTAATTTGGGATAATAATTAAACGACTCATTGATGAGGCTCATTAACTCACTGTTTTGTTGCGCCTTTAAGTTGATAATGTTTAATAATAAAACAAATACGATGATATATTTTTTCATTGTTTGATAGTATATTTAATGCGATTCTTCGGCAATTTTTGCTAAAGTTTCTTTATTGGTTTTTTGGGTACGAAGCATGAATAAAAAAGGAATAGTTATTATAAAGAATAAGCTAATCAGCAGGAATGAATCAAGGTAAGATAATAAAAATGCCTGCCTAGTTATGGTATTGTCAATAGAGCGATAAGCCAGTTGCTGTGCATCTAAACTATTAAATCCCTTGCTTAAAAACATTTGGGTCGATGATGTTATTCTTTGCAACATTTCAGGATCGTTAGAAGCAGTATTGGCTATTAGGTCAGTTCTGTGTATGGCAAAACGTTGTATAACAAAAGTGTTCATCATGGCGATACCAAAGGCACCGCCCAACTGCCTTAACATATTGGTGAGTGCTATTCCGGAGGGCAAATCTTTTGGAGCCAAACCTACTACTGCTTGGTTAATTAAAGGAACCGTTAAACAGGCTGTTCCAATTCCTCTAAACAATTGAGGAATGGCAAACCATGCTCTGCTTGCTTCAGCAGTGGCTAATGATGATAAATAACCATGAATAATAAATGAAGCAAATCCAATAATTACATATACAATAGGAGGGGTTCCTGAGCCTAGTGTTTTACCAATAACAGGCATTAAGAATAAACCTATGATGGTTCCCGGAATAATAGATAAACCAGCTTCTGTAGGTGTATAACCCATAATCCGCTGAACCAATACAGGGAAAATAAACACAGAACCAAAGAGGCCGAATCCGCACACAAAAGTGAGAATATTACTGGCAAAAAGATTCCTGTTCTTTAGCACCTTTAAATTAATAATAGGTACTTCTACATGTAGCTGTCGCCAAATAAAAGTACCTAAGCCAGCTATAGCCGTTACCGTTAAAATTCTAATATTAGTATCTTCAAACCAATCGTCAGCCTGGCCTTTTTCCAATACATATTGCAGCGAGCCTACACCAATAATAAGCATCACAATGCCAAAATAATCAATATTGATAGCTTTTCGGTCAATGTTTAATTCATCCTCTTTTCTATCAATAAAAGTAATGGTAAGTATTGCGGCTAAAATGCCAAAAGGAATATTTATATCGAAAATCAAAGGCCATGAATAATTATCAACTATAAACCCACCTAAGGTAGGGCCAATAGTAGGGCCAAGTACTATACCCATACCAAAAATGCCTGAAGCCATGGCACGTTTTTTAGGTTCAAAAGCATCAAACAAAATGCCCTGCGAGGTAGAGAGCAATGCTCCTCCGCCTACACCTTGAATAAAACGCCAGGCCACCAACATCCATAAGTTATCGGCATTGCCACACATATAAGAGGCTATAGTGAATATGAAAATAGAAGTTAAGTAGTAGTTTTTGCGACCGAAAAAGCGTTGCAAAAATCCGGTCATTGGAATAATAATTACATTGGCAATGGCATAGGCTGTTACCACCCACGATGTATCTTCAATAGTGGAACCTAAGTTTCCGCTTATTTGCGAAAGAGCCACATTTACAATACTCGTATCAATCAGCTCCATAATGGCAGCCGATATGGTTGTAAAAACAATCATGGCCCGTTTTATACCGGTAGGATACATGCTAGTTTGTTTTAATATCGACAGTTACACTTAAACCGGCTTTCAAAAACGCTTTTACTTCTGCTATATTTTCAATGGATAACCTTACCGGTACACGTTGTGTTACCTTCACAAAATTACCCGTTGCATTGTCAGGCGGAAGTAAGGAGAAACGAGCACCTGTAGCATCGCTTAAGCTCATAATTTTTGCTTTTACTTTTAAGTTCGGATAACCATCCAACTTAATTTCAGCATCCATTCCTTCGTGTAAGTTTTCAATTTGTGTTTCTTTGAAATTAGCTGTAACCCAGTAATTTTCATTGTTTACAATGGTAAATAACGATTGTCCCGGTTGAACATATTGTCCCGGTTGTAAATTGGTTTTACCTACTTTGCCGGATGCAGGAGCTGTTATGGTAGTATAAGTTAAGCGTAATTGCGCATTGCTCAATGCTGCTTTTTTAGCAATAATAGAAGCGTTTACTTTTTCAATTTGTGCCTGACTGTTTCTTATTTGTGATTCGGCATAACTCACTTGGTCTTGGTTGGCACGGAATTGTTTTTGAGCAGTTTCATAATTAGCCTTGCTATCTTCCAATTGTTTACGAGTTATGGAGTTGTCTTTGAATAAACTTTGATCCCTTTCCAAATCAGCTTTGGCTTTGTTAAGCCGTACTTTCTGAACGTCTAAATTAGCTTCTACCACATGGCTGTTTACATTGGCACTTACCAGTTGTGCATTGGCGTTTGATAAATCGGCTTGTGCCGAAAGCACATCAGCTTTGGCTTGCTCTACTGCAATAACGTATTCACGTTTATCAATGGTTACCAATGTCGTTCCTACTTTTATAGTTTGGTAATCCTGAATGGCTATTGAATCAATATAACCAGCCAAACGGCTTACTATAGGAATGGCATTGGTTTCAATTTGCGCATTGTCAGTGCTTTCGTGTGTAAACGAATGATATAATTTAAACCCGCCAAAAATAGCTAAGGCTACACCCAGCGTACCAAAAATTAATAATGGGGCTTTTTTCTTTTTAGGTTGTGTTGTTGTTTCCATAAAATATTTTGAGGGCACAAAGTAAACTAGGTTGACTATAAAAGTCAAGTAGGTTGACTAATTATTTTTTATTTCTTAACATTGCAAACAAATAAGCTAGGTATTTTAGTAAATTTGAAATGGTTATGAAAACAATTGAATTAACGGGAAAAGAAGAAAAAACATTGCAGATGCATAACCCTAAAAATATAGGGCGCTTATTGAATATGTGGAAACGTTATTTTGATAACTGGGCCAATGAACAGCTTTTTGAGCATGGGTATAGCTATTTTAAAATGGGCTATATGCCATTTATTATGAATATTTCCAATACAGGCAGTACCAATAATGAAATTGCATTAAAAGCCAAAGTAACCAAGCAGGCAATGAGTAAAGTAGTGAAAGAGTTATTACAACATGGTATTATACGTGTAGAAAAACATGCAGATGATAAACGTGCTTCATTGATATTCCTGACCCCAAAAGGAAAAAAACTAGTGGTTGATACTAAAAGTTGTGTAATTGTTTTATCAGAAGAGTACAAAGAAATAGTGGGAACAAAAAACTTTGATATTATGATAGAATGCATGTTTAAAATAGTACAGCACCATGAAGCCAAAAATGAAGGCAAGCTATTACAAGTTTTTTAGACCATTTTAAACTACTTTTGTTTTATAATTTATGTTGACTGAACAAGAAATTTGGGAAGCTTTAGAGGTTGTTAAAGACCCTGAAATACCTACTTTAAGTATGGTAGATATGGGTATAATTACCAAAGTAGAGGTGCGTGGCGAAAGCAATGTGTATGTAGAAATGACACCTACCTTTACAGGTTGTCCCGCTATAAAAATGATGGAGAATATGGTGGCCGACAGATTAAAAGAAATTGGCATAACAACTGTAAACGTTAGTACTACTTTTGATACACCCTGGAATAGTAATAAA
Source organism: Bacteroidota bacterium (assembly GCA_040388375.1). NCBI lineage: Bacteria > Pseudomonadati > Bacteroidota > Bacteroidota bacterium. The sequence goes on from JAZKBU010000004.1 coordinate 385,000, forward strand.
CTAACAGAACGCGGTTTACTATGTTTAAAAAAACATGGTTTAGCTCCACCACCCAAACATCAGGGCGAAATTACCCATGAATTATTAGAAACCAGTGTTTGCCCCCATTGCGGAAGCGCAAATACCGAAATGAAAACACCTTTCGGTCCTACCTTATGTCGTTCTATGCACTACTGTAATAGTTGCTTACAGGCATTTGAACAGTTTAAACCTGTAGTGTAGGTTTGAATATTACTGCTATTAGCGTGTAATTGTTTTAAGCAAAGCTGTTGCTTCTTTTTGCTTTTTCCCTTTGTGTTTTATTAATTGCTTTAATACTTGCTTAGCCTCATTAATTTTATTTTGTTTAATAAAGTTGTTAGCCTTTAAGCATAAAATATCTTCATACAAGTATCCATTCGGATTGTCAACTATATTGCTTAGCCATATATAACAGCTGTCAAATTTATTTTTGTTATAGGCAATTTGTGCTTTGCTAAAGTTTGCCGAATCCAATTTGTATACCTGAAAAAATGAAACAGAATCGTTAAGCGTTAAGTTTAAATTATTATTGTTAAAAAAGGCAGCGTAATTGTTATTAGATAATGCAGCAGGAGTACTGGCGGTTTTATCTTTAAAACTTTTTGTTACTACTGTAAAATCAGTTTCTGCTTTTAATTTTTCCTCTGCTTTAGTTGCAGTAGCGTTAGAGCTTATTTGTTCAGGAACTAATACGATTTCCTTATTTGCCTCATCGTTATTTTTACCAGTTGTTGCTACATCGTCTGCAAATGCTAGTTGTTGTTCAACCACAGCAGGTGCAGGCTCGCTAATATTTCTTTTAAGTGTAATAATTTCTTCCTTCGGTTTACTGTTATTTTCTGCTAAAATATCAGATGCAATTTCATTTTTTATAACAGTATCACTTTGAAGAGCAACATTTTTTTCTTCAGTTAGTATAGGTTTTTTTTCTTCTTCTTTATTTACTTCATTCAATGCTACTTTTCCATGAGGTAGCTGTATATAGTTATAAATTAAAAGGCCAAAACTAATCATTAGCGAAGCCGCAATAGCCCAGTACCAATTGTTTTTACTAACCTGTTTTTTTGCATCTACTAAAATATCAATTTCCCGGTTAATGGTATTTACCTTTTGCATTAATTGAGATGGATTATCCATAGCATCAATTCCATCTTTAATATCGGCACATACCTCACATGTTTTCACATGTTTTTCCATGTAAATCATATCGGTTTTACTTATGCTTTTATTAGCGTAAGCTTCCCAAATAGTATTATTTATGCACGTGGTAGTACCCATATTAATAATGCTAAACCTAGTGTTATTCCTTTTTCCTCCAATAGTATTTTCAAATTGCGTTTGCCATTTTGTATATAGCTTTTTACTTCATTAACGGTATAGCCGGTTTGCTCTGCTATTTCAGTATAGCTTTTTTGTTTTAAGTAAAATAGTTCAATGCATTCCCGTTGTTTATCCTTGAGTGTTAAAATGCCTGCTTCTAAAGCCACTAATTTTTCTTCCTTTTCATGCTTGTCATCAGTATGATTCATAATGTTTGACAATTGCATAAAAAAACTTTCATTTTCTTCTTCCTGTTGGTCAATACTTACTAAAACATTGGGCTTACGCAGTTGAATCAGGCAGTAGTTTTTACACACCGTATGCAGCCAACTCTTAAAGTTATTTATCTGGTGGTTTTGTAAATCAATAAACAATTTTTCGAAAACACTCATGGTGGCATCGTGAGCCTTGTCTTCATCTTTTAAATATTTATAACATACTGCATAACACATTAAAGAGTGGCGTTTAAACAACTCGCCAAGTACCAGATTGTTTTTGGTGCTTTGGTACAGTATTACCAATTCTTCATCGTTTTGTATGTATGTTTTAGTTATCAAAAAAAACAAATATGAATTTTTTTTATGGAATATAAACGCTAAAAGTATCTATCAGGTAAAACCATTAAAAATTTAACACATGAAACTAAAAATGTTAAGTATGGCATTATTGTGCAGCACAATAATGTTAGCCGAAAATACCAGGCCTATTAAAGCAAAATTGCAAAAAGCAGTTGTTTACCTGCAAGGTGCTCATTTGTATTACAACGAAACGGTTAATTTATCTGTCGGTATCAACGATATAGTTTTTGAAAATATTTCGCCCAATATAAATGCTACTTCTCTGCAAGCCAATAGTAGGGAGGCTACCGTAATGGAAGTGAGGCATACTATTAAATATCAAGAAAGGCCAACAATAGTTAAAACATATGAAAGAGAAATAGCACATGTTTTAGACTCGTTAGAAGATTTTAAATTTTTAGCTACAGAGTTAAACAACAAATCGATTGTAGTAAGCACCGAGAAAAATTTACTGCTCAATAATAAACTAATGAAAGGAGAACTCATGAAAGATTCTTTGCTGCTGTTGCGGGAGAGCCTTGTTTTTTTAAGAGCCAAACTGAATGAACTATATGAGCAGGAACTAAAGATAGAAAAGAACAAAGCCAAGTGTAATAAAGTATTGAATAAATTAAATGAACGCTACGAATTGCTTATTAATTTGCAAAATAGCAATGGCGAAACAAACGAAGAAGAAGCGCAGCCAACCAATCAGGTGGTGGTAACTATTTTTGCTGAAACTGCAGGCCCAGCTCAAGTAAACTTTAACTATTTAATTGCCGAGGCTAGTTGGGTGCCTCAGTACGATTTGCAGGCAACTACACAAACCAATAACTTTCAGTTAAGGTATTTTGCTGATGTAGTGCAGAACTCAGGATTAGATTGGAAAAATACCAGCTTAACGCTAAGTACATCAAACCCAAATGAAGCCAATTTTAAACCAGAATTAACACCTTGGTACCTTAGTTTTTTAGAGTTTAAACAAACAAGAAGCATTAACTATTTATCAAATACATTAGTGCCTGTTCAGGCTACGGTAGAGTCAAAATCACAACAAACGACAACAGATAATGATGGTATGAAACGGGAGTATAATGCAAGTGCGAACGCTACCATTATAGAAAAACCATTAACCGATTATATTTATGTAACACAAAACCTGATTAGGATGGAATATGAAATAAAGTTGAACTATAATATTGCCAGCGATGGAAGATCACACAGGGTATTAATTAACCAGCGTTCGGTGCCTATGTTACTGGCTTTTGCAGCTGTTCCTAAATTAAGTGAAGATGCTTTTTTACAAGCAAAAATTGTAGGTTGGGAAGACCTGAATATTATACCCGGTAATGCACGATTATATTTTGATGGTACCTACGTTGGTGAAATGCTATTAGATGCCAGCAGCAATACTGATACATTAAGTGTAAATTTGGGAAGAGATAAAACAATTGCAATATCACGCAAAAAAATAAAAGAGAAATTTAAAGTGAAGTTTATTGACAACGAAAAAGTAGAAATACGTACCATAGAAATAGCCATTAGAAATACCAAAGGCATAACGGTTGAAATGGATTTGGAAGATCAGATTCCAATAGTGCAGGGAACAGAAGAGATTAAGGTAAATTTAATAGATAGCGATAAAGCAGAGCTGGATGAACCAACCGGTAAACTGAAATGGCATATAAAATTAGGAGCCAAAGAGAGTAAAAAAATTACCTTTACTTATGAAATAAGGTACCCTAAAAACAAGCCGGTAAACGGTTTGTAGGTTTAAACTAGAAACAGAAAGGACTTTTCAACTGATTGAAAAGTCCTTTCTGTTTTATAAGTTCAATATGTTAGTCTTCACTGGCTTTAAACAAAATCTCTTTTTCCTTTTTGCTTAAACTTTCATAGCCACTCTTACTTATTTTGTCTAATATAGCATCTACATCAGCTTGATTAGGTTTGTTAAAAGGAGCTTGTGGAGTTACATTACCTTTTGCTGCTTTGTGATGCACTTTAAGGTTTGATTTAGCCTTGGTTTTAAATATTTTTTTGATGCTTTCACTTACCTGATGCATGCCATTGGTAAAAGTATTATTGGTATACAAATATTTTATAAATAAGAAACCCGAAAGCGCCCCACCCAAATGGGCAATTCTGCCTCCGGGGTTATCAGTAGGAATATTAACTAAATCAATTAAAACAGATACAAGCGCAATATACCTTAACTGTAAAGGAATAATACCAAATAACAATATAGTATGACGAGGTAATAAAGTAGCAGTAGCCACCACTACAGCCAATACACCTGCCGATGCACCCAATGCATAAGAACCGTCTAAATTGGCATTGAATACAGGAAAAACATTATAAGCTAAAATATACAAAAGGCCACCAAATAAGCCACCAATAAAATAAGTTTGATATACGCGCGTATTGCCTAAGTATTCATGCAGCAACATACCAAACCAATACAACCAAAGCATATTAAAGAGCAAGTGTAAAAAGCCCGCATGAAAAAACATGTAAGTAACAATTCCCCAAGGCTGTTTAATAAAGTTACTTAGCTTGGCATACAGAAAAAAATATTGCTCTGCACCCGCAATAAGCGGAGTAGCCTGAAACAACCAAAACAGTACATAAGCCAAAGCAAAAACCAAATAAACGGCTACATTAATAGCAATAATACGTGTTACCGCATGATGGCTATTCAGCTTATATTTTATATCATCCATTAAAGACATACGTATATCTTAATAAAGAGTTCTTCTGTTTGTTTTGTTCCAGTATTTAATCAAAATAAAACCAAATAGCATACCGCCTAAATGGGCAAAATGGGCAACATTATCACCCGGGTTGTTACTGGCTCCCGAAAACAGTTCCAGCGCTCCCATTATAATTACAAAGTATTTAGCCTTGATAGGAATAGGAAAAAACAACATCATTATTTCCGTATTCGGAAACATCATACCAAAAGCCAGTAAAACACCATATACAGCACCACTGGCACCCACTACCGGAATATTAATAAGCAAATTGAGATTCGCTGCATTGGCGTCAGTAAAATTATATCCTTTGTTCAGTACTTCAGCCCCTTCGGTAATTACCTGATTAAATACATCAACAGGTAACAAACCTTTTAAATGGTTAAACTCAAAATACTTAACGGCTAAGTATAATAATGCGCCACCTAAGGCCGTTACTACATAATAAATGCTAAAGCGTTTCCAGCCCCAGAAGTTTTCAATGGTAGAGCCAAACATCCATAAGCTAAGCATATTAAAAAATATATGGTTCAGGCTACCATGCATAAACATATACGTTAATAACTGAAAAGGTTTAAAATTAACGCTGGTAGGGTAGTACAAGCCAAATATTTTTGTTAAATCAATTACGTTTCTATCTCGTAAAACGTAAGTAGCTAAAAAAAATAAGCCATTAATAATTAATAAGTTTTTTACCGCAATAGGTAATACATTATGGCTAGGTGGACGGTATTGTTTATACATTTTTATTTATTTTTTATTTAAACATATTGGCCAGTTCAGCCATGTTTAAAGTAAGTAAACAAGCTTTACCATCAGGCGAATATTTAGGTTCGCTGCAGGCAAAAAGTTCATCTACTAAACGGTTCATTTCATCATTGGCAAGCAAAGTGCCAGCTTTAATGGCTGCCTTTTTGGCTAAAATTTTGGCAATAAGCTCGTGTTTGCTTTCGCTTTGGCTTTTGTTGTTTTTATAGTTTCCTATTAAATCAAGCAATAATTCCTGCTCATTGTTGTATTGCATTTCGGCAGGTACACCATTTACCACAAAAGTATTTTTACCAAATTCATTTACATCAAACCCCAGCGTGCGTATCTCCGGCATTATTTCCAATAGTATGCTTTCATCAGCCGTATTTAAAGTAATGGCTTTTGGAAATAGCTTTTGCTGGCTGGCTATGGGTTGGTTTTGTATGGCTATTAAATATTTTTCAAACAATATACGCTCGTGTGCCGCCTGCTGATGAATCAATAACAAACCACTTTTAATCTGCGTAGCTATATACGTTTGCTGTATTTGTAAAAATTGCTGACCCGTTTGGTTTTCGTTATGGTTAATAAGCACCTGTTGTGTGTCAACATCATTATTTTCAGTTGGTAAATCACTTTGCGCTATTTTAAATAAATCTTCCCAATTGGTAGTTTGTTGTTTTTTAAAATTGCGGGCACTGGCATATTCCGTTTTAAACAATTCGTTTTTGCCAAAGCTGTTATTGTTAGCAGCAGTTTGTGTTTCGGGGCCTTGTATATTTTTAAAATGAGTTACTTGTTTGTTGTATAAATCAGTTTGTAAAAACTGGTTGTCATCGTAGCTGTTATCAAGCAAAGGGGAGCTGAAATTTTCACCCAATACCTTGCGGGTAATGGCTCGTAAAATCTGGTAAATATTACGTTCGTCCTCAAACTTAACTTCCGTTTTTGTAGGGTGTATATTTACATCTATTTTCGATGGTTCAATTTCAATATTAATGCAGTAAAAAGGGTATTGGTCTTTGGCAATAATATTTTCAAAACCGCTTACAATGGCATGGTTTAAATAAGCATCTTTTATAAAACGGCTATTCACAAAAATAAATTGTTCACCCCTGGTTTTTTTAGCTATTTCAGGCTTTCCTATAAATCCACTTACATTCATAATGGTAGTTTCCTCCGTAAATGGCAATAAGTTTTCTGTTTTCTTGTCGCTGAAAAAATCAATAATGCGCAGGTTTAAATCAGTAGGTTTTAAACTATGTATTTTATCATCGTTGTGAAACAAATCAAAAGCAATATGCGGATTAGCCAAAGCAGCCCTTGTAAACTCATCCACTATATGCCTGAATTCAACCGGGTTTGACTTTAAGAAATTTCTACGTGCAGGAATATTGAAAAATAAGTTTTTAACAGCAATGCTTGTTCCTACATTTTGCGCTATGGCTTCCTGTTTAACAATATGGCTTCCTTCAATTAAAATATAAGTACCAATGGTATCATCAGCCCTTTTGGTTTTTAGTTCAACCTGCGCTACTGAGGCTACCGAAGCCAGTGCTTCTCCTCTAAAGCCCATGGTTTTTATTTTAAATACATCTTCAATGGAATTAATTTTTGAAGTAGCATGTCTTTCCCAACACATACGTGCATCCGTTTCACTCATGCCTTTACCATTATCAATAACCTGTACCAATGCTTTTCCTGCATCTTTAACAATGAGTTGTATATGAGTAGCACCAGCATCAATACTATTATCCAACAGTTCCTTTACAATACTTGCTGGGCGTTGAATAACTTCGCCAGCAGCTATTTGATTGGCAACGTGCTCAGGTAAGAGTTTTATTATATCCGACATATTTATTAAACACAAAAAACCGATAAAATAAGCACAATATGAAATAAAGTTTATGCATATTTTTTGCAAAATAGATTGCTTCATTTTTTACTTTATTATATTTGACCATTAATCAATGAAATATTTAATAGTAGGTTTAGGAAATATAGGTGCTGATTATGCGCAAACGCGCCATAATATTGGTTTTGATATTGCCGATGTATTGGCACAAAAACACCAGGTTAGTTTTGATGTAAACAAGCATGCAGAATATGCTGTAGCAAATACCAAAGGACGACAATTACATATTATAAAGCCTACTACTTACATGAATTTAAGTGGTAAAGCAGTTCGTTTTTGGATGCAGGAATTGAAAATTCCTATTGAAAATATTTTTGTTTTGGTGGACGATTTAGCCATAGATTTTGGCAAACTTCGTATTCGTGGAAATGGTAGTGATGCTGGCCACAATGGATTGAAAAATATTACCGAAGTTTTAAATACCCAAAACTACCCAAGACTAAGATTTGGTATTAGCAACAACTTCCCAAAAGGCCGACAAATTGATTATGTATTGGGGCAGTGGAGCACCGATGAAAAAAAAGAAATACCATTTCTTATTCAAAAATCGGTTGATGCCGTGGAGTCTTTTGCCTTTAGAGGTTTAGCGCAAACCATGAATGAGTTTAATAAATAATGCGTTTATTTATTAACCATATTCCATTTGTAATTGAATCGTTAAACGATTTAAAAACAATTGATACAACCCAATTAAACAACAACCAACTAAAAGCATTTTTCTTTATTGAAAAATGGTATAAAGAAGAGCCCTTTACCTTTCATAGCTCAGGCAGTACAGGCATTCCAAAAGCATTTACTTTTGCAAAATCCGATGTTGTTTGGTCAGCTACGCAAACTATTGAGTACTTAAATTTAGTGGATGATAAACACCATTTTTTTATTTGTTTAGATATAGGTTTAGTTGCCGGGGCAATGCTTCTAGCACGTGCTATTTTGCTCAATGCTGATATAACTATTGTAAGTCCAAGTAGCAATCCATTTCAAGCTATAGATGTAAACCATGCGTACACCATAACCTCCTTAGTGCCTATGCAAATACAAGTAATTTTAGCAGAAGCAAATGGGGCAGGCATATTGAACAAATTTAAACATATATTATTGGGTGGAGCACCCATACATGCACAGTTAAATGCAGCTATTCAGCAGTTGGATTGCGAAGTATGGCACACGTATGGAATGACCGAAACCCTTAGTCATATTGCTTTGCGTAATATTAAACGTGATGCTGAATTTCATTTATTGCCAAATAATTTTATAGCTTTAGATGAACGCCATTGTTTAAAAATTAAAAATATAGTTACCCAAAATAAGTGGTTACAAACCAATGATATTGTAATTATAAGCAAGCAAACTTTTATGGTGGTTGGGCGCTATGATTTCATCATTAACAGCGGTGGTTTTAAAGTAAATGCTTTAAAGGTTGAAGAAGAAATATTGATTTATTTGAACCAGCAACAGATACAAAACGTAGTGTTTTTTATAAGCAGTATTCCTGATGATTTATTGGGGCAGAAAGTAGTTTTAGTAATAAAGCAAGGGGCTTTTGCCAAACAATTATTTGAAAGCCTGCAAACAGCTTTAAAGCAAGTGCTACATCCTTATGAGGTACCAAAGGAAATGGTAGAAGTACCTCGTTTTTTTTATACACTTAGCCAAAAACTAGATAGAAATAAAATTATGTTACAAATAAAGTAAACATAAAAAAAGCTGCCCTTTTGAGGCAGCTTTTTTATTATTCAGCTTTTGCAAAAGGCTTTTCAGCCCAAAGATGCAATAGCGTACTTAATTGTTGTTTTAGTTGCGTACGTGGTACTATCATGTCTACAAAGCCATGTTCCAATAAAAACTCTGAGCTTTGAAAACCTTTTGGTAAGTCTTTACCAATGGTTTCACGTATAACACGTGGTCCGGCAAATCCTATCAATGCTTCAGGTTCTGCTATATTCACATCACCAAGCATAGCAAATGATGCTGTAACACCACCTGTGGTTGGGTCGGTAAGTAAACTTATATAAGGTACTCCTGCCTGACCTAACAAAGCTAGTTTAGCCGAAGTTTTGGCCATTTGCATTAAACTGAATGCAGCCTCCATCATACGTGCTCCGCCTGATTTTGAAATAACCATAACCGGAATTCTGTTTTCGCGTCCGTAATCAATAGCACGGGCAATTTTCTCACCTACCACGCTTCCCATACTTCCACCAATAAATCCAAAATCCATACAAGCTACTACCAGTGGCATATCATCTAAATTTCCAACACCTACACGCATGGCATCATCCATTCCTGTTTTTTTAATGGTTTCAGCTAAGCGATCTTTGTATGCTTTTGTATCTTTAAATGTTAAAGGATCAGTAGGTTTTATCTGGCTGAATAATTCTTGAAAAGTGCCTTCGTCAAACAATACTTCAAAATATTCTCTCGAGCCTATTTTATCGTGGTAATTGCAGTGCATACATACATACTTATTTGTTGCATGGTCTGAACTCAATACCGCTTTTTTACAGCGCGAGCATTTATGCCACAATCCATCTGGTACTGATTTTTTATCAGACGTTGATGTCGTGATTCCTTCTTTTACTCTTTTAAACCAACTCATTTTTTGTAGTTTATAACTTTAAGCTTTTGGTAACCCAATAGAAAAATGAAGCTACCAAAAGCCTGATTGCAATTACGCAATAGTAATACTGTTATCTAAATAAACGTCTTGAATAGTGTTTAATAAAGCTATTCCTTCGTTCATAGGTTTTTGGAAAGCTTTACGACCACTGATTAAACCTTGTCCACCTGCACGTTTGTTAATTACTGCTGTTGTTACTGCTTCAGCTAAATCGCTTGCACCTTTACTTTCTCCACCTGAGTTAATTAAACCTTGTCTGCCCATATAGCAATTAGCTACTTGGTAACGGGTTAAATCAATAGGGTGGTCAGTAGTTAACTCGCTATATACTTTAGCATGTGTTTTACCGTGTTTAGTAGCATTGTAACCACCATTATTGGTAGGTAATTTTTGTTTAATAATATCAGCTTGAATAGTTACTCCTAAATGGTTTGCCTGACCTGTTAAGTCAGCAGCAGCATGGTAATCAACACCATCTACTTTAAATGAATTATTACGTAAGTAACACCATAAAATAGTAGCCATACCTAATTCATGTGCGCGTTCAAATGCAGCAGCTACTTCTTGTATTTGTCTGCCTGATTCATCAGAACCAAAATAAATGGTAGCACCTACTGCTACAGCACCTAAATTGTAAGCCTCATCAACTGAACCAAACATAATTTGGTCAAATTTATTAGGGTAACTTAAAAACTCGTTGTGGTTAATTTTAACAATGAAAGGAATTTTATGTGCGTATTTGCGCGACATAGAAGCCAATACTCCGTATGTAGAAGCAACCGCATTACAACCACCTTCAATAGCTAATTTAACAATATTTTCAGGGTCGAAGAAAGCAGGATTTGGTGCAAATGAAGCTCCGGCAGAATGCTCAATACCTTGATCAACAGGCAAAATAGACATGTAACCGGTATTTGCTAAACGACCATTACCATATAATTGAGCAAGGCTACGCAATACTTGTGGAGTACGGTTGGTTTGTGCAAAAATACGATCTACAAAATCGCTACCTGGTAAATGAATATTTGATTTGCTAATAGTTTTACTTTCGTGATTTAAATAGTAATCGGCTTTATCGCCAAGTAATTCAACAATTTTCGACATAGTGTTATTTTTTAAAATGTATAGTTTTTAAATTTTTGAGCGGTGCAATTTATGCATTTTTATGAATATATCATTTTTTTGCAGGCATGCTTGTAAGCAGTTGGAAATTAAATATTTTAATATGCTTATGGAGAGTATTTTGGTAAAAACAAAACACCCCACTTCCTATTGGAAAGTGAGGCGTAATAGTTTATTTATAGGGCTTTTGGTTATTGGTTGGCTTCTGTCTAGTAATCCACTTAACAAATCAAAACTGATAACATTATCAATTACATTTATTTATTATTAGTTTTATCTAGAACCGATGAAGTAAAAAATAGGTAGCAATAACTTCACCCATTTTGTAACAGTTTGATTGCAAGGCATTAGTTAAAACATTCATTAATGTTCTTGTTTCATTTTGGGAGATATTTTGTTTATTTAAGAACCAAATAGAATTGTATTTCCTGTTTTATTTAACTTAGTAATAATTGTAAAGCCATTTGGTTTGCCTTAAATTTGGCGCTTTATTTTTTAAGATAATTCATGAAAAACCTTTTTACAACTTTTGCATTAATAGTATTTGCTGTTTTTTTATTAGCTACCTGTAAACACGAAGCCACTCAAATAATTATAACCAAAGATACCACCAATAACAACCCACCCGTAACACCTACACCAACTTACGATTCGGTATGCTTTAATACGCAAATATTGCCTTTAATTACTTCTAGTTGTGCGCAAAGCGGCTGTCACGACCCTATTACTGAAGAGGAAGATTTAAACTTAACAACTTATTCAGCTATTAGTAAGTTAGCTAAAGATGGCGATTTGATTGAATATATTACCCATACAAAAGAATCAAAAAGAATGCCTCCACCACCTCAGCCACGTATGGATACAGCCAATATTAGTTTAATTAAAAAATGGATTAAGGAAGGAAGAAGGAATACCATTTGTAATACCAGCAATTGCGATACTACCAATGTAGCCTACGGTACACATATAGTTCCTTTAATGAATACGTATTGCAAAGCTTGCCACAATACAGGTAATAAAGAAGGTAATATAAATTTAGATAATTATAGCGATGTGAAAAGTCAAACGCTTAGCGGAAACTTAATTTGTTCCATAACCAATACCGGCTGTAAGTTTATGCCACAGGGAGGCGCTATGTTAAGCACTTGTAATATAAGGAAAATAAAAATTTGGGCGGCTAATAATTGCCCTCAATAAGAAAACCTGCTTTACCAGGCTTTAGATTCTTTGCTCCAATATTCTACCCTTACTCCGGCACTTTGTACATTTTGTAAAATATCATCGCGCATGTTTTGCTCCAGTGTAAATACGTGAATGCCTTGTTGTTTAAACTTCATTCGGGGTTTAAACTGTAATTGGTAACTGTATAAATTGCCTAAGCCTTTGCCCAACCATTTTCCCCTGTCGTCAGCTAAAACAAATTCTACACGCTCTTTACTTACCGATTTATCCGGTAGGGTTTCGCTAACCCACATAAACAAATTGCTGTACTTATAGTCGCCATTTATACGCAGGTTAATAAACAGGTTATAGTATTTAGTAGTATCAGAAATATTGATATCAAACTGTAAAGGCATTTTGTAATCCCACGCTAAAGCTGGTATTTCTTTGTTTTCATCAAATAAACGGTTTTCATCAGCACAAGAAGTAATGATGAACGATGCAACTAAAAAATAAATTATAATAAAGGCTTGTTTACTCTTTTTTATCATTGGGTTTATTATTGTTGGGCCTGTTATTATTTTTGTTTTTATAGCGCGGCTTGTGGGAAGCAGCTTTAGTTGGAGTGCCATTTTCTGCAGTAGCTACCACATTGTTATTTGGTTTTGCTTCTGCATTTGCAGGAGAAGTATTATTATTAGGTCTGTTGTTGTTAGGTTTATGGTTCCTGTTGTTTTTGTTTCTATTATTGTTATTGCGTTTTTTATCCTTATCGTCCAAACGCGTAACGCTATCCATTCCCATATCGTTTTTAAACTCCAGCTCTACCACTTTATTAACCTGCGTTTTAACTTTTACCACCAAATCAGGTTTTATACCTTCTTTGTTTTGGCTAATATATTGGTTAACGGCTTCTACACCTAGCTCAATCCACTCGCCACTTGTTTCGCCAGTTGGCGCAAAAAACAAGGTTCGTTTTAGTATGTCTGACTTTACTTGGCGGTAACGTAAATCACCGGCAAATTCCAATATAGTATTGTCTTTTTCAGGAAAATCTTTAAGCGATTCCTGATAAACATCTAACTCAAAGTTTAAACAACATTTTAGTTTACCACATTGCCCTGAAAGTTTCAGCTGATTGATAGATAAATTTTGGTAGCGTGCTGCATTGATATGAACCATTTTAAAATCGGTTAACCAGGTACTGCAACATAACTCGCGTCCACAACTACCTATAGCACCTAAACGGCCCGCTTCCTGGCGGTAACCAATTTGTTTCATTTCTATACGCACTTTAAACTCATCAGCTAATTTTTTAATAAGTTCTCTAAAGTCCACTCGCTCCTCTGCGGTATAGTAAAAAGTAGCTTTTCTTCTATCTCCTTGGTATTCCACATCACTTAACTTCATGTTAAGGCCAAGTTGTAGCGCATGTGTACGTGCTTTAAACATGGTTGGAATTTCAAGCTCTTTATTTTCTTTAAATCTTGTTTCGTCCGTTTCGTTAGCCCTGCGGGTAATTTTTTTGATATGCTCACTTTCAGGAGTTAGTCCTACTTTTTTTAATTGTAGTTTTACTAATTCACCTTTTAAATTTACTACACCAATATCGTAACCGTTTTCTAATTCAACAACAACGGTATCACCATTGGTTATATCAAGATTATGTAAGTTTCTGTAATATTCTTTACGCGTGCCCTTAAAACGTACTTCTACTACGTCAAAAGGTTTTGTATGTGGCGGCATTACTATGTCGCTTAACCAATCGTATGTATTTAATTTATTGCACCCTCCGGTGCTACACCCTCCACTTGAGCAGCCACCCGTGCTGCAGCCTCCGCTTGAACAACCCATTTACTTTTATTTATTATTAAATAATTAAACATCAAAAAATTTAAAGTTTTTGTGGTGTGCTAATTCCTCAAAAACACAATTAAAACAGTGCAAAATACAGCATTATTTTTTTGCTGTTACCTGTTGTAATTGTTTGCCAATATACATAGAAAGATTTAAATACATAATACGAACACTTGCATTACGCTCCACATGGAATATAGCTTCGTCAATAGCGGTTGAAATAAGACCCAAATTGTCAGGCGTAAACACACTGCTAAACTGGTTAAGGAAAGCCAGTTCCGCCTCACTGTTTTTACGTAATGAAGCATGCCCGTATTTAAAAATAAAAGCAGAGCGAATCATTTGACTACTGTAAGTTAAAAAACTTTTTACCTGTTCTCTTCCTGCATTGGCTAATCTATCTACCACCAAACCTAATTCATCGGTAGCAGAGCCTTCTTTATTCATTTTATTGTAGGTATAAGCTTTACGCATCCAGTCAATAAACAAGCTTAAATAATCATCGTGGTCAATATCAATTAAATGCAAAGCTAAATTGTAATTACCACTTACTAGTCGCGATAAAGCTTGTGCTTTGTTAGCATCTATTTGGTGTTGTGTAGTTAAAACCTGTTCAATATCGTTATCCGTTATTTGAGGTACTTTTATTAATTGAGCCCGCGATAGAATGGTAGCTAAAACTTTTTCCGTATCGTTAGCTACCAAAATAATAAGTGTATTTTCTGGTGGTTCTTCTAATAGTTTCAGTAAAATATTGCCCTCGTTTTTCATGTATTCGGGCATCCAGATAATTATTGTTTTGTATTTGGCTTCGTATGCTTTCAGGCCTAGTTTTCTTATAATATCCCTGCATTCATCAGCGGTAATATTTCCCTGTTTGTTACCTGCACTATCCAGTTTGCTTAACCAATCAAAATCATTGAGGTAAGGGTTTTCAATAATAGCTTCCCTAAACTCGCTAATCAGTTCAACACTTAATTTGTTTGGCGATATAGTTGGATAGGTAAAGTGTAAATCAGGATGAATATATTTTTGGTATTTAACACAACTTGAACATACACCACAACTATCCGTTTCACTGGCATCTAAACAATTAATGTATTGGGCGTAGGCAATGGCTAAGGCTAAATTACCACTTCCTTCAGCACCTAAAAAAAGTTGCGCATGGCTAATGCGCCCTTCTTTAGTGGTTTGAATAAGTTTTTGTATTAAAGGCTTTTGGCCTACAATAGTTTTAAATTGCATTACCTGCAAATAACAAAAAAATATTGCTAAGGGCAAAGCCCGGCAGTTAAATAAATACGTTTGTTATAAACAAGTACTGTTTTATTTATTAAGCACTAGTAAAGGAGTAGTAGTATGGTAAGTCATTTGCTTACTGAAACTGCGGTGAAACAGCCTGTCAAAGAAACCACGATTGTGTTTGGCTAATACTACCATATCTATTTGGTGGGTTTCAATTTGTTGGTTAATGGCATCTGTAATTTCCATATTCTCAACAGTAACAAGTTGTACATCACCTAATTCTTTTTTGTTTTTCACAAAGAAGCTTCCTTCTATGTCAAAATAATGATCGCTTTCAGTGGCCACGTGCAATACTGTAATATCAGCATGGTATAAGTCGGCAAAGTATTTTAATTGCGATAAAGTTGGAAATTCAGGTTCGTTATAGTCAGACGAATAAAGTATATGTTTAAAACCAGTTGAAGTAACGGAAGGTGGTATAACAAAAACAGGTACTTCTGATTTACCTACTACTGATGCGGCATTGCTTCCAATTAATACAGATTCGATGCCACTGGCACCTGTGGTTCCCATAATGATTAAATCGACACTGTTTTTTTCGGTAAAATCGATTATGGCGTTGCTTACAAAGGAGCCTATGGTTTTATGTGTTTTGTATTTTATTTGGCTTGGCAACAAAGTTTTGCTTTCTAACGCTTTAAAGTTTTCGTCAGTAAAACTTTCTGCTTGCTCAATAAAAGCTTGATAATTATCCATCGGATAATTGACATCAACAATGGGAATATTTTGAACATGCAATATGTGCAAAGTTGCATTTGCTTTTTTGCATAAATCAATGGCAAATGTCAGTGCATTACTGGCCACTGATGAAAAATCTGTCGGGCAAAGAATATTGTTAAGCATAACGGAATAGGTTTATTTATTTCAAAGGTAATAAACAAATTGGCATTAATAGGTTATTTAAATGTCAAGTTTAGGCTGATTGTTTTCACCATAAAAACTAACTAAAAGCAATTTTTATTGCTTGGCATTTAAGTATTCAATATAGCTTTTAATATGCCTATCCTTTTTAGTTGGATAGATGTCGTCAATAGTAACCATGATACCAGTTTCCTCTACATAACCAAAGTGGCTGTTTACAGCAGTTCCAAAGGTTTTCATGGTTGGACTCAGGTTCATGTAATTGTTAAACAAAGGTGGAATATACTCACCTAAAGAACGAACCATTTTGTTTAAGTATAGATGCCCTTCTTTAAAAGGTAAACCATGTATATTTTTTAAAAACGCAGTGCAATCCGTTTCCGTTTTTAAAGGGTTAGGTATTAAAACCAAACCATCTTTTTCAGGGAAATAATAATCCATAAAAGCCAATATATAATCCCGGGCTTCTTTACTAAAATGTTGGTAGTTAGTTACCTTGCCAAAAAAGTATTTTATGTGTGGGTGCAAAACGGTTAAAGCACCTAAACCATCCCATAAATTGTCTAGGCTAAATAAACCTTTTCTGTTATCAAGCGATGGTTGGTATTGCGGTTGTACAAAGCTTCTGCCCAACTCTATAGTATAAGGAAAATAATCAGTTTTAAGTTTATCGCTATAGCTGAAAATTTCAGCCGTTGAAAGGTGGTAGTTACCATCTTTATCTACCACATCATTGCATAATGCATAACGGTAACCACCTACTATTTCTTCATCTTCGGGGTTCCAAACTATCAGTTGCTTGTATGCATATTTGCCGTTATCGTGTTCATCAATATCAGCACTTTTACCTGATCCTCCTCCGGCCTCTCTAAATGAAATTTCGCGCAAACGACCAACTTCAAGCATAAGATTAGGCGCAGTATTTCCGTCAAAAATATATATTTCGTTAGTAATATTGTTGGTAGGTCTTACAAACCTTTCAGCTGTAAGTTCGCTTTTTAGCAGGGCTCTATCTATTTTGTCAACTATTTGCTGCATCAATCTTATAATAGTTGCAAGATGTAAAAAATATTTGCATTTTGTAGGCTAATGATAAAAATATTAAAAATTAAATACACTTCAAGTATCAATAAGTAAAACTAATACAGCTTATACTGTTGTTTACTAATTATATATCCAAAAACTAAGTTAAACTTATACTATTCAAAACGGGCTTGGCTATTTTCTTTTAGTTGGTATATGAAATGTTTAAGTGCTTGCGCCCATTGGTAAGTGTTTTTGGTTTTGTTAAAAGCAGTAGCAGGTATAGGTTGTCCAAATGTAAAATGAATAGTTTTTCCGTTTTGTTTAAACATTTCAGCGGGTAAAAAAAACATTTCTAAATTGGCTTTTATGCCTAACCATTTTCTAATTATAGCTATGTTATAAAACTTATTGCTATTGCGGGCATTAATATAAGTAGGAATAATAGGCAATTGGTTTTTTATAGCCTGGTTAATGAAACTTTTTTGCCAAGGTAAATCTATAATTTTTCCGTTTTGTTTCCGACTGCATAAACCTGCGGGAAATATTAAAATACAGTGACCTTCAGCATAAAGTTGCTCTATTCTTAGCAGGTTGTTTTTAGTATTGGTACCGTGTTTATTTACCGGTATAAATATTTCTTCTAAACTTTTAAACTGCATCAGCAAGTCGTTTACAATAAATTTTAAATCGCTACGCACTTTACCTACTTCAGCTATAAAAGCCAAACCATCTGCACCACCAATTGGGTGGTTAGCAGCTATAATAACACCGCCTGTTTTAGGAATATTTTCTATACCCGTAGATGCTGATTGAGCACCAAGCGCAGCAATAGCATTGGTACCAAATGTAATGCCATTGCTATTTTCATTGGCTATTACAAAGTTGTTTATTTCGTCTTGGTGTATGGTTTTTTTAATCCAACTCAATAAAAAGCCAGGCAACAGTTTATACAATTGCGGATTTTTATCTTCAAAAGCTTTGTCTATATCTATCATTGGGATTTATTATTTTGAAGTTATCAAAGCGATCTCAATATTGTAATTGACTTTGCTTTGATAATATAGCTATCATGGGCAAAATACTGTTTATAATTTGCCAAAAGCTTTTTACTTATTCATTAAATCTTCAATATGATCAGCTTCTATAGGAATATGTGCCATTAAATCGTCACAACCGGTTTCAGTAATTAATATTTCATTTTCTAAACGAATACCTATAGCTTCTTCCTTAATATAAATACCCGGTTCACAGCTAAAAGTCATACCTGCTTTCATCGGCTCGTAGCGCATGCCTACATCATGTACGTCAATGCCTAAAAAGTGACTGGTTCCATGCATAAAATATCTTTTATAAGCCGGCCAGTTCGGATTTTGTTTTGCTATATCATCAGCCGTAAGTAAACCTAGTTTTACCAGTTGCTCTTCCATAATTAAACCCACTTGTGCCTGATATTCCATTAACATGACACCCGGTTTTAGTAGTTTTTTTGCTTCGTTCATTACATGCAATACTGCATTGTATACTTGTTTCTGACGAGGCGTGAATTTGCCGTTTACAGGCAATGTCCTAGTCATATCGCTTGCGTAGTTAGCATAGTCAGCACCGCTATCTATTAAAATTACATCCCCATCTTTACATTGTTGGTTATTGTCGTTGTAATGCAAAATACACGAGTTTTGGCCGCTGGCTACAATAGGCTGGAATGAATGTCCGTTACCCCTGTTGCTTATATAGGTATGAATAATCTCTGCTTCAATTTCGTATTCCCAAACACCGGGTTTTATAAATTTAAAAAGCCTTTGAATCATTTTTTCACTTAAGCCAATGGCATTATTCATTAATGCCAATTCGTATTTAGATTTGATGGAACGTAAACGTTGTACAATAGGTGCTGCACGTTCAAAATTATGCAAGGGGTATTTTTCGCGCATGCTTTGAGCAAAACGCAAATCCTTGTATGGCGTTGTTACAGAACTACGGTCGTTTTCGTTTAAGCTTAAGTAAATGTTTTGAGCATAGTTAATGGCAGGGCGAATTTTGGTTTCAAAATCATCCAACCAAAATACATTGGCTATACCGCTTACCTCTTGCGCTTGTGCCGGAGTAAGCTTGTAGCCATTCCAGGTTACCATTAAATCATTGGTTTGTTTTATAAACAAAGCTTCACGCAATTCAGGTGTCGGGCTATCAGGATAAATAACCAAAATGCTTTCTTCCTGATCTACTCCGCTTAAATAAAAAATATCGCTGTTTTGTTTAAACTTATGGGTAGCATCGCCATTCCAAGGATGTTCATCGTTTGAATTAAAAATAGCAATACTGTTTTGTTTTAATTGTTTTATAAAATTGGCTCTATTTAACTTAAAAAGCTCGTTGTTAATGGGACCGTATTTTTGCATAATATACTAGAGTTATAAGTTGCGAATTTATTTTAATTTTTGAAATGGACACATTTGATTTTTTGAGTGGTTGTTTTTTATGAAAATGAAATTAATAATTATTTATATTTAACCAATGATATTCCAAACATATTAGTTTTGCGAAACTATAATGTGGATTACCATAAAGATAAACTGCAATAATAGTTTTTTATAGCTACCCCATTTCCCCATGAATTTTATAATTCCTTTCTTTATGTAATATTTTTTTAGATTTATATTTAACCTTTGGGTATTCACTTTTTTCTTTTACCAACCTGAATCAATGAAAAAGCAGCAAACGAATTGGCATTTATTTCCGCTTACTGAAATAACAAAATTATTAAGTACCAAACCAGAAGGCTTGACCAATGCCATTGCCTTGCAACGCTTAACAGAATTTGGAAAAAACCAGTTGGAGGATAAAAAGAAAAAAACGGTTTGGCACATGATTTTGAATCAGCTTAAAGATTTTATGATTCTGATCCTTTTTGCAGCAGCTGTTATTTCTGGCATTTTGGGCGATTTAACAGATACCATTATCATATTTGCCATCATCATTATTAATGCAATTGTTGGATTTATTCAAGAATACCGAGCCGATAAAGCCATTGAAGCATTGAAAAAAATGGCAACCAGTAATGCAAAGGTAATCCGTGAAAATAAAACCATTGAAATTCTTTCATCAGACTTGGTTCCGGGTGATGTGTTATTGCTGGAAGCCGGAAATATTATAGCCGCAGATATTCGTTTTTTTGAAACACATCAGCTTAAAGTAGATGAATCGGCTTTAACTGGTGAATCGGAAAATGTAGAAAAATATCCCGAAGAATTACCCGAAGGTGATTATGCATTAGGAGATAGAACCAATATTGGCTTTAAAGGTACTTTTATAACCAATGGAAGGGCACTTGCTTATGTGGTGGAAACAGGAATGAATACAGAACTAGGTAGCATTGCAAAAATGATTCAAACCGATGAAACCGTTACACCTTTGCAAAAAAGATTGGCTGCTTTTGGTAAAAGATTATCGGTAGTTATTTTAATTATTTGTGCCATCATTTTTGGTTTTGGTTTGTTTCGGGGTGAAAATATTTTAACCATGTTACTTACCGCTATTTCGCTAGCAGTAGCTGCTATTCCGGAGGCTTTACCAGCCTTAGTAACTATTGCACTTGCTTTAGGTGCAAAACAATTGGTAAAAAGTAAAGCCTTAATAAGAAAACTTCCTGCTGTAGAAACACTGGGTTCTGTTAATGTAATTTGTACGGATAAAACGGGAACACTTACTTTAAATAAAATGACGGTGGAAGAAGTTTTTGAAACATCGGACAAAAGTTTTAACACCATTTTTGAGACTGAAAATTCATTGTTTAGTGCCATGGCTTTAAACAATGATGTGTCAAAAAATAAAGAAGGAAATTGGATGGGCGATTCAACCGAGGTAGCTATGGTACAATATGCTTTTGATAAAAGCTTTAAGAGAAAATCCTTAGAAAATAAATATAAAAGATTAGCTGAAATTCCTTTTGATTCTACCCGAAAATGTATGACTACTTTTCATCAAACTGAAAACGGAGTAATTGCTATTACCAAAGGTGCGGTGGAAATTTTATTGAAAAAACTTTCAAAGAATCAAACGAAAGAAGTCAAAGATTTTGAATCAAATGCTAATAAAATGGCAGAACAAGGTTATCGGGTTTTGGCTTTTGCCATGAAAACATTTGAAACGATGCCAACGGATTTGAAAGCGGAAGATATAGAAACATCGTTAACTTTAGTAGGTTTTGTAGGATTAATGGATCCACCTAGAGAAGAAGCAAAAAAGGCTATTGAACAATGTAAAAAAGCCGGAATTATTACTGTAATGATTACTGGTGACCATAAATTGACAGCTCAATCTATTGCTAAACAATTAGGCATTCTTAGTTCTGATGAAGATAAAATATTAAGTGGTGCTGAATTGGAAGATTTAAGTAAAAGCCAGTTTAAAAAAATAGTAGAAAGTGTAAGAGTATATGCGAGGGTAAATCCTGAACAAAAACTACAAATAGTAAAAGCTTTACAAGAAAAAAATCATTATGTAGCCATGACAGGAGATGGAGTGAATGATGCGCCTGCTCTTAAAAATGCTGATATTGGCATAGCCATGGGCATAAATGGAACAGAGGTTTCGAAAGAGGCTTCTCACATGATATTATTAGATGATAATTTTTCGACCATTGTGAAAGCAGTTAAGCATGGCAGACGAGTTTTTGATAATATTTTAAAGTTTATCAAATACATTATGACAGGTAATTCAGGTGAAATTTGGGCTATTTTTTTAGCACCATTTTTAGGTTTGCCTATTCCATTATTAGCCATTCATATTCTATGGATTAATTTAATTACAGATGGATTGCCAGGGCTTGCATTGGCATCGGAACCAGCTGAAAAAAACATTATGAATAGACCACCCAGAAATGCTAAACAAAATATTTTTGGTGGAGGTATGGCTATTCATATTTTGTGGGTAGGGTTTTTAATTGGAGCAACTACACTTGGACTCCAAGCCTGGGCTATTTATAGTGGTAAAACACATTGGCAAACCATGGCATTTTCAGTGCTTTGTTTTAGTCAACTAGGGCAAGCTATGGCTGTACGTTCAGAGCAGGAATCCATCTTTAAAATTGGTATTTTTTCAAATAAGCCCATGCTTTTGGCAATCTTAATAACTGTTGGTCTTCAATTGTTGGTTATTTATCTTCCTTTTCTGAATAATGTATTTAAAACACAACCGTTAACTTTTTTAGAGCTGGCTATTACCATTGCTGTTTCAAGTATTGTATTTTGGGCAGTAGAATTAGAGAAAAGAGTGAAAAGGTTTAGAATGGCGAAAAATTAAGTGTGCAGTTTTTTGAAACAGGCAGATGATGTTCCATTTCTCTTAATACCATCCAACAATTTATCATATACTCAAAGTCACACTGGCATTGCCACCATCAAATTTACCTGCTGGGTTGTATTTGGTAATTTTAACCGTAATGTTGGCTAAATGATTGTAGTCAGTTTTTAGCTGTGTAATAATATCGGCTGCCACTGTTTCAATAAAATCCCTGGGTTGTTCCATTTCTTTTTTTACTATGGCAAATACCTTTTCGTAATTCAATACATCTTCAAGCGTTTCAAAGCTTTTGTTGTTGTTTACGTTTTCACTCAAAGTAACATCTATCCTGAATTTACCGCCATTTACCTTTTCATAGTCATATAATCCGTGGTAGGCAAAAAATTCAAGGTTCTCTAAACAGGTTTCTACTTTCATGAGGTTATTAAATAATGGAACAAAAAAACTATTTTCGCACCACAATAAAAAACCAGTCGCTTTTGCCAAAGCTACATGAGCAGCGGTTAAACAAATAAACACATGACAACAAACGCACAAGAATTCACAAAAGCCAACAAGCAAGATGTTTACAACCATCCAGATTATTATTTATTGGATGAATTATTGAGTGAAGAACATAAATTAATTCGTAGCGCAGTACGCGATTACGTAAAAAAAGAACTTTCACCCATTATAGAAGATGTGGCTCAAAAAGCAGTATTTCCTGTTCACATGGTTAAACAACTGGGAGAATTAGGTTGCTATGCCCCTCAATTACCAATTGAATACGGTTGCGGAGGAATGGATTATATTACTTATGGTATTATGATGCAGGAATTAGAGCGTTGCGACTCAGGCGTACGTTCTACTGCTTCGGTACAAGGAAGTTTAGTAATGTATCCTATTTATAAATTTGGTAGCGAAGAGCAAAAGCATAAATATTTACCCAAATTAGCCAAAGGCGATTTATTGGGATGTTTTGGTTTAACAGAACCTAACCATGGTTCAGATCCGGGTGGAATGACTACCAATTTTAAACCTGCCGGTGATGGTAAACACGTTATTTTAAATGGCGCTAAAATGTGGATTTCCAATTCACCTTATGCTGATATAGCAGTAGTTTGGGCTAAAAACGAAAACGGAAAAATAAAAGGAATTATAGTAGAGCGTGGTATGGAAGGTTTTACCACTCCGGAAACGCATAACAAATGGAGCTTACGTGCGAGTGCTACCGGTGAGTTAGTGTTTAACGATGTAAAAGTTCCTGTTGAAAATATTTTACCGGGTGTAGAGGGATTAAAAGGTCCATTGACTTGTTTAAACTCTGCACGATATGGTATTAGTTGGGGTGCATTAGGGGCTGCTATGGATTGTTACGATACCGCATTGCGTTACAGCAAAGAGCGTATTCAGTTTGGTAAACCTATTGCTGGTTTCCAATTGCAACAAAAAAAGTTAGCTGAAATGATTACCGAAATTACCAAAGCACAGTTGTTAACCTGGCGCTTAGGTGTTTTAATGAACGAAGGCAGAGCTACTCCGGCACAAATAAGTATGGCTAAGCGTAACAATGTTGATTTGGCTTTAAATGTAGCCCGCAATGCCCGTCAAATGCTGGGTGGTATGGGTATTACAGGCGAGTACCCTATTATGCGCCATATGATGAATTTAGAATCGGTAGTAACTTACGAAGGAACACACGATATACATTTATTAATTACAGGACTAGATGTTACAGGTGAAAATGCTTTCGCATAATTAACCTAATATGATTATATGAATAAAAAATCCCATCTAAGTATTTAGGTGGGATTTTTTTATGCTGAATTTTTACTCTTTCAAAACCCGATTAAATAGTAATTTTGTTATGATGAAAAAAGTTGGAATTGTTTTATCAGGTGGAGGAGCCCGTGGTTTTGGACACTTGGGTGTTTTAAAAGCATTAGAAGAAATTGATATTACTCCTTCCATTATGGCCGGTAGTAGTGCCGGAGCCATTGTAGCTGCTTTTTATTCAGCAGGATATGAGCCGGAGGAAATAATGGAAATAGCCCGCAAAGGGAACTTTTTCAGTATGTCAAACTTAATGCTGCGTAAAGCCTCGGGTTTGTTTGCCATGAAGTCGTTTGAACAAATTTATTTAAAGTGTTTTCCCAAAGATTTAATAGAAGCATTACCCATACCCGTTTGTATAGCCGCAACTGATATGATAAAGGCAAAAACCAAATATTTTACAGAAGGCAGTTTAGCTAAAGCATTGATGGCTTCTTCTTGTTTACCTTTGGTTTTTGAACCTATACACTATAACGATGGCATATATTTAGACGGTGGAATTTTAAATAACCTGCCAGTGGAAGCCTTAGTTGGTAAATGCGATTTTATTATTGGTGTACATGTAAATGAAATGAGCCCTAAGCTGGCAGACTTTAAACTAAAAGACATGTTGGATAGAACTTTTCATTTAACGATGAGTAAAACGGTTTACGATAAAGCAAGCCAATGCGATTTGTTTATTGATCCACCAAATATGAGCCGGTTTGGTATGTTTGAAGTACAAAAAGCAGAAGAAATATTTTTATATTGTTACCATTACACCAAAGAGTTGCTCAATCAAAAGGAAGTATTTGATTGCATAGAAGATTTGGTGTAAATAACCCTTACAGAAATTAACAGAAAGCAAAAGTATCACCATCAAATAATCCTTTATCGCTTAGTTTTAAATGTGGAATAACCAGTAACGCCATAAACGATAAACTCATAAAAGGAGCTTGTAAGGTGGAACCCAGTGTTTGTTTGGTAAAAAGGTCTAGCTCCGTATAATTTTTTGAAACAAGCCAAGCATCTTGGTCACTCATTAAACCCGCAACAGGCAAAGGCAATACTTTTTTAACAGTATCGTTAACCACACTTAACCCACCTGTATGTTCAATTATCAAATTAACAGCATTACATATACTTTCATCATCAACTCCTACTACAATAATATTATGACTATCGTGTGCTACAGAACTGGCTATAGCGCCTTGTTTTAAACCAAAGTTTTTTACATAAGACAAAGCAATAGGTGCTTCCGCATATCTATTGATAACAGCTATTTTTAAGATGTCATTTTCCTTGCTTAATGCTTCTTGTGGAACGACTAGTTTATTAGTGATTAACTGCCCATCTATACATTCAATAACCAATTCAGTTTCTTTGGGCGTATGAGTAAAATCAATAGGTTTTTTAGGCGTACATTTAAATTGATTGATAGGTTCAATATGGACAGGTTTAATAAAAGATTGCCCATTGTCAGCTACCAATTGCCCTTTAATATAGGTTTGGTCAATATGGAATTGAGTTAAATCACGGGTAATAATAAAATCAGCCCAATCGCCCACTTTTAAAGTACCTGTATCCAGTTTGTAATGTTCAACAGGATTGATGCACGCAACACGTAATACTTTAAACAAATCATGTCCTTTGGCAATGGCTCTTGCTACCAATTGATTAATATGTCCTAGTTCTAATGCATCGGCATGTTTATCATCGCTACAAAACATCAGCATTTCAGCATGTTTATCCATTAATGGAATAAGCGCTTCAAAGTTTTTAGCGGCACTTCCTTCCCTGATAATTATTTTCATGCCATGTTCAATTTTAAACAAAGCTTCATCGTAAGTAAAACATTCATGGTCCGTACTTATTCCCGCATTAATATATTGTTTGGCTGTATCACCCGTTAATCCGGGAGCATGGCCATCAATAGGTTTCTGGTATTGCTGAGCAGCTTTAATTTTAGCCATTACTTCCGCATCGTTATGCAAGACCCCCGGAAAATTCATCATTTCAGATAAATAACGAATTTCAGGTCTGGCTAAAAGTTGCGTTACTTCATTTACATCTAACCGAGCACCAGCCGTTTCAAAAGCAGTAGCCGGCACACAACTTGGAGCCCCAAAATAAAAGTAAAACGGTACTTGTTTGGCATTGTCAATCATAAACTCTACTCCCGTTAAGCCTAACACATTGGCTATTTCGTGAGGGTCGCTAACTGTACCTACAGTGCCATGTGAAACCGCCATACGGGCAAATTCACTTGGTACCAATAAACTACTTTCTATATGTACATGCGCATCAATAAACCCGGGTAAAATATACGTATCAAGTTGCTCGTTAATGGCTGTAATACCAGTAATTTTCCCTTCATCAACAGTTATTAATGCAGCATATATTTGTTGATTGCCTATATCAATAAGGTTAGATTTTATTTGCATGTAGCCAATTTAGTTTGAGAAGGCAAATTAACTTATTACGGGTAAAGTTAGGGCAATAAAAAACCCATTTAGTGTTTTACTAAATGGGCTCCTTTATGATTATTTTTTTGAATTAGAATCTTTCAAAGTTAGAGAAGAAGAAAGAAGCTTCACCGGCTGCATTCTCATCGCTATCGCTACCATGTACCGCATTCGCTTCAATTGAATCAGCGTATAAGTTACGAATTGTTCCAACGTCAGCTTTTTTAGGATCAGTTGCACCGATTAAAGTTCTGAAATCAGCTACAGCATTTTCTTTTTGTAACACGGCTGCTACAATAGGACCACTGGTCATAAAGCCAACTAAATCCTTAAAGAAAGGGCGCTCACGGTGAATACCGTAAAACTCACCAGCCGTTTTTTCAGTTAAGTGAATATATTTCATAGCTACAATTTTGTAACCAGCTGAAGTAATATGATCTAAAATTTTACCGATATTGCCATTTGCTACTGCATCAGGCTTAATCATTGTGAATGTTATATTGCTCATTGTATTTTCTTTAAATTTTTGCGCTGCAAAGGTATTTATAATACCCTTTACGAACAAGCTAATTCACACTTATAATGGTATTATTTTATAAATAATTATCATAAATATAATGTTAGAGATTTTGACAGGCATAAAAAAACCCTGAAAAAATTAATTTTCAGGGTTTAGAATTATATTTAATGGTTAATTAGTATCTGTACATTTCAGCTTTGAAAGGACCTTCTACTTTTACACCAATATACTCAGCTTGTTTAGCATCTAACTTAGTTAATTTAGCACCAATATGCTCTAAATGTAAGAATGCAACTTTTTCATCTAAGTGTTTAGGTAATACGTAAACTTTGTTTTCGTATTTATCACTGTGGTTCCATAATTCAATTTGAGCCAAAGTTTGGTTTGAGAATGAATTACTCATTACAAAACTTGGATGACCCATAGCACAACCTAAGTTAACTAAACGACCTTCAGCTAATATAATAATTTCGTTACCGTTTACATTATAAATATCAACTTGTGGTTTAATAGTATCTTTAGTTTTACCAAAATTACCGTTTAACCAAGCCATGTCTATTTCATTGTCAAAGTGACCAATGTTACAAACGATAGATTTATCGCGCATAGCTTTGAAATGACGGTCAGTAATAATATTTACGTTACCGGTAGCAGTAACAAAAATATTAGCACGGCCACAAGCTTCTTCCATAGTTACTACTTCAAAACCATCCATTGCAGCTTGTAAAGCACAAATAGGATCGATTTCAGTAACCAATACTCTTGCACCAGCACCACGTAATGACTCAGCAGAACCTTTTCCTACATCACCGTAACCAGCAACAACAGCGACTTTACCAGCCATCATAATATCAGTTGCTCTACGAATAGCATCAACCAATGATTCTTTACAACCGTATTTGTTATCAAATTTAGATTTAGTAACCGAATCGTTAACGTTGATAGCAGGCATTACTAAAGTACCTTTTTTCATACGTTCGTATAAACGGTGAACACCGGTAGTAGTTTCTTCTGATAAACCTTTGATATCTTTAGTTAACTCAGGGAAACGGTCAAAAACCATATTGGTTAAATCCCCACCGTCATCTAAAATCATGTTCAATGCTTTACCGCCTTCAAAAGCACGTAAAGTTTGCTCAATACACCAGTCAAACTCTTCCTCATTTTGACCTTTCCAAGCGTAAACAGGGATACCGGCAGCAGCAATAGCAGCAGCAGCATGATCTTGAGTTGAGAAAATATTACATGAACTCCAAGTTACCTCAGCACCTAAAACTTTAAGTGTTTCAATTAACACGGCAGTTTGAATAGTCATGTGTAAGCAACCAGCAATACGAGCACCTTTTAACGGTTGTTGAGGGCCATACTCTTTTCTAATTGACATTAAACCCGGCATTTCTGCTTCAGCTAATTTAATTTCTTTACGGCCCCACTCGGCTAAACTGATGTCCTTTACTTTATAAGGAGCTACTGATTTTGTTTCTGACATATTATTTTTTAATTTATAAGTATCTTATTTTGATGCAAAAATAGTATAAAATGACACTTATGAAAATTTGATTTTAATTGTTTTACAAATTGTCATGTAAAATTCCTGCTTTTGAAATAACGGTATTACCGGATAAATTGTTTTAAAGTTAAATTAAATGACAATTAGACTTATTTAAACTATTTGGAAACAAAATTGTAAAATTGCAGTTATCTAATTATATAAATTTTAATAAAAATATTATGCCATATCCAGAAATGTTAGTAGCCCCAATGCGTCAACAGTTAGTTGATGCGGGTTTCAAATCACTAATGACAGCCAGCGAAGTAGAAACCGCTATGAAAAATACAGAAGGAACCCAGTTAATGGTTTTTAATTCAGTTTGTGGATGCGCTGCAGGAACTGCACGCCCGGGAGTGATGAAAGCCATTAAAGAGTCAAGTAAAGTACCCACTGAGTTATTGACGGTATTTGCGGGCCAGGAAGTAGAAGCAGTTGCTAAAGCCCGTGAGTTTATAGCACCTTACCCCCCTTCATCACCTTCAATTGGCTTATACAAAAATGGCGAGTTGGTTCATTTTGTGGAGCGCCACAATATTGAGGGCAGAAGTGCCGATATGATAGCAGAACATTTAAAAGCGGTGTTCGAAGAATATTGCTAATAGTATATTTAACCAAATATTAATAGGAAAAGTCTGACAGCTTCAAGTTTGTCAGACTTTTTTATTTAATAGCCTTGCCTAAAACATATATGCTTAGAGCCAGCGTAAAATTTAGCTATTAAAAAAATAAACCTTGCTCAATAAATGTTTCAAATTATATTTGCGCTGCATTTTGGTTTTGAGAATAATAACGTAGTTTATTTAAAAAATTAAAAGGGAATTAGGTGAAAAACCTAAACAGTACCCGCTGCTGTGAGTATCTCAATTTTAGTAAATACTAAAATTAATTTTTGTTTCCACTCTTTGTCACTATCGTAACGATGGGAAGACTGAATAAAAATGATACGAGTCAGAAGACCTGCCATATGCAAAAAAATATTGTAGCTTTCGGGAATAAAAGCGTGCAGTGGTTTCGACTCAATAATACTTTTAAAAAGTTTTATCATCGGTATCATTACTCAACTTAGTTTGAAAAGACTGGTTCTTTCATACTAATTGATTTCCCGGCTACACCTATTTTAATTTTTTTGAAATGAAAAAATATTGTTGTGTAGTTGTAGGTATTTTATTGACTAATTTGGCTTGGGGCCAAACTAGCCAAACAGACTCTGCGCACCAGTTAAACCAAGTTTTTATTAAAGGGTTACGTGCCACAAACCTGAATAGTGCCAGTGTTATTCAAACACTATCCACCACCGATTTATTAAGCAGGCAAGGCAGTACAATGGCCGAAGTATTGCAGGAAAACACCCCCATATTTATTAGGAACTATGGCTCCGGAGGTTTAGCTACCGCCAGTTTCAGGGGCAGTAATGCCTACCATACACCGGTAATCTGGAATGGAATCAATATCCAGAATCCAATGAATGGACAAATCGATTTCAGTTCTATTCCTGTTTTTTTAAGCGATGAAATTAGCTTGCAGTATGGAGGAAACGGAGGCGTATGGGGCAGTGGAGCTATGGCTGGCTTGCTTTTTATTAATAGTGCCGTAAGTACCAATAAAAAGTTAAAAGTAGAGCTATTGGCCAGTGCGTTCGACTATGGTGTATTTCAGCAGGGAGCCAAAGTTAGCTTTAACTATAAAAAACTATTTTCAAGCACAAAGGCCTTTTTAAATACAGGCGATAACAGCTTTATGTATCGATACAGGGGGCAGGATTTCTATCAAAAGAATGCCCATTTAAACGACAAAGGATTTCAACAGGTATTGGCTTATCAGGCCAACGCAAAAAATACCATAACTGGATTGTTTTGGTACAATGAAAGCGACAAGCAAATTGCCCCTAGTTTAAATGCCGCATTTAATAATGCCAATCAAAAGGATAAAAATGCAAGAGCCGCTATTACTTGGAATAATAAAACAACTAAGCATAGCAATGAGGTAAAACTGGCTTATTACTACGATGAAATATTTTACAGCAGCTATGATATACCTCAATCATTAAGCAAAAGCAATACATTTAATTTAACAGGAGAGCATCAAATAACATTCAATAGCCAAAACAGTATTCATTTTGGTATTAATAATTGGCTTGCTTTTGCCAATGTAGATGGTTACGACCAGCAGGTAAACCAGAACAGGTTGGCCGGATTTGCCTATTATAAATCAGGCATTAAAAAAATAAAAATGCAGCAACAATTTGGCTTAAGAAGCGAGTTGGTAAATGAAAAATTTATCCCTTTGATGCCAAGTTATTATATGCAGCTACCCCTTGTAAAAAATATATTATTTAAAATAAACATAGCCCGCACCTATCGCTTACCAACGTTTAACGATTTATACTGGAAAAACGGAGGCAATATAAATTTACAACCGGAACAAGGCTGGAGCAGCGATTGTGCTTTTTCATACCTAAAGAATAAGGACAAATGGAACTATGATATAACCCTATCGGTTTTTTACAGAAACACCGAAAACTATATTCAATGGATTCCTATCAATGCAGCCATTTTCTCTCCTATTAATATTGGCAATGTAAATGCCAGAGGAATTGAATTCATAGCAAAGTCAACTGTTCAAACTTCAGAGAAATCAAGTATTAAGGGCAGTTACTTAGGTAGCTTTTTGCAAGCAGTTGACCAAAACAGTGACTTGCAATTAATATTTACACCCAGGATAAAGCATGTATTTAATATTTTGTTCCTGTACAAAAGCTTAACCTTAAAATACAACCACATTTATAACGGGGTTAGCTTTACAAAATCAGACCACAGTGAGTGGAACGATGATTTTGACATAGGCAACTTTGTTGTTTCAAAAAGCTTTGCGCTTAATCAACAAAACAAACTCAATTTACAGGTAGCAGTGAACAATGTATGGGATAAAAGTTATTTGGTTATGCCAGACAGACCTATGCCTTTACGTAACTACCAATTTACAATTCAATATACTTTAAATTAAAACTAAATATATAAAATGAAAAATAGAATCTACACAAAAATCAGCGTTTTAGCCACTGCCTTTTTATTGGGAGTTGGAGCTAATGCACAAACGGTTTCAACTTTCGAGTCAGTTGAATTAGGCGGAGCAAACAACGTAAAAATTCCTAGCAACGGCAGTGTTGTTGGCCAGTTTACCAGTGGCTCATGTAATTTTAAAAGTGTTTACCAAATTGGTTTTGGCGGTTACTGGAGTGCAGGTTGGGCTTACTCAAAAGTAAACGATACCACTACCCAATCATTTGATAACTTATATAGTTCTTATGCAAATAAAGGGTATAACAATAGCCCGGCTTATGTAGTAGGACAAAACAATACAGTTCTTAGCTTAAGTACTGCAGCACAAAATACCACACTAAAAGGTTTGTATGTGAGCAATGCAACATTTGCTGCTTTAAGTATGAAAACAGGTGATGCATTTGCCAAAAAATTTGGTGGTACAACTGGAAACGATACAGATTGGTTTAAACTAGAAATTAAAGGATACAGCAGTGGTACTTTAAAAAGCCAGGCAGTTGATTTTTATTTAGCCGATTTCAGATCAAGCAACAACGCAAACGATTATATTATTAAAGACTGGACTTGGGTTGATTTATCAGGTCTTGGTAATGTAGATAGTTTAATGTTTGAATTAAGCTCAAGCGATGCAGGCCAGTTTGGTATGAACACCCCTGCTTTTTTTGCAATTGATGAAATTATTTCACAAACAGATACCGCTACTTTTGAAAATTTAACTTTTCCTTTTGGCCAAAACTATTGGAACAGAGGCAGCAAAGTATTTACCGAAGTATATACTGACGGTAATGCCAATTTTGTAAGTGCTTATACTGTTAGTCCTTCATACAACTACTGGAGTAAAGGATTTGCTATTTCTAATTATACCGATAGTGTTACTGAAGGATTGGATAATATTTATGCAAGTGCAAATGGAAAAGGTAGCAATGGTTCAGCTAAATATGCTATTGCAAACAACAACTCAATCATTAAACTAACCAGCACTGCTATTGGAAAAAGAGTATCAGGCTTATATGTAAACAATGGTACTTATGCTTATTACAGCATGTTAAAAGGCGATGCATTTGCTAAAAAATTCGGTGGTGCAACTGGAAACGATCAAGATTGGTTTAGATTAAATATTAAAGCATGGCACAACGGAACAAAATTAAACGATAGCGTGTTGTTTTATTTAGCTGATTTTAGATTTACTGATAACAGCCAGGATTATATATTAAAAAATTGGGGATGGGTTAATTTAACCAGCTTTGGTAATGTTGACAGCTTACAGTTTACTTTAGAGTCAAGCGATGTAGGACAATTTGGAATGAATACCCCTGCTTACTTTGCTATTGATGATTTTACTACATTAAACTCAGGAGTTGGTGTGGCTGATATCAATAAATTAAAAAGCTTAACAGTATATCCAAATCCAAGTGCTAGCTATATTCAATTAATGGCTGATGAAAAAATAGAAACAGTAAATATATACAATGTACAAGGTCAGGAAGTATTGACTACTACAGGTAATAGTGTAGATGTAAGTTTACTGGAGCAGGGAGTATATATGGTAAGTGCAACAACAAGCAACGGAACCATTAAAAGTAAATTTATTAAAGAATAACGATTATGCCTTTAATATAAAGGCATCAATCAATTTGTTTAGCCAAACATATATTCTATAAAGTGGCTTTGGTATTTATTTACCAAAGTCACTTTATTAAATTTTTTGCTATTTGTTACAGCTGTTTTACCTTTAATTTGAGCTTGACTATGAAGGTAAGTTTAAATACAATCAATACAGTTTTAAATACATCAATAAAGTTATAAAATGAAAAAAAGTTTAGTCCTTATTTTAATCATTATAAGCACGGGTAAGTTGAGTGCACAATTCGATAACCAGGTAGGTTTTGGTGCAAAAAATGCTATCCATAAAGATAGCAGTATTATAAAAGCTTGGGCTACCAAAACTACTTTGCAAAGAGGCTGGCAGGATATTAGCGATACAAGCCTTGGTAAAGCAACGGTGGGCACTCCTTTTTACACCACAGGCATAGCCGATGGAACGGTATTAAGCTTAGGCGATTCGGGTATTGCAATTCTGCAATTTGAAAGACCAATTACCAATGGGCAAGGCTATGATTTTTGTGTGTTTGAAAATGGCTTTACCCTTAATTCAGGTGTGGCGGAAGCTTTTTTAGAATATGCGCACGTAGAAGTAAGTAGCGATGGCGTTCAGTTTTTCCGTTTTCCTTCCCAATCAAAAATAGATACACTGGTTCAAAAGGCTTCTTTCGATTATATGAATACCAATTTGGTAGATGGTTTAGCAGGTAAATATATTGCTAACTATGGAACCCCTTTCGATTTAGCAGTTTTAGCCAATCAGCCAAACCTGAATATAAATAAAATTACCCATGTAAAAATTATAGATGTAGTAGGAAGCATTAACAATGTATACGCTACCCGTGATAATTTAGGTAATAAAATAAACGACCCATGGCCAACACCATTTGCAGCAGGTGGTTTCGATTTAGATGCCGTAGGTGTTATGAATCAGGCAGAGCCTAATGGCATTGCTAACAGTGAGCATGAAGTATTTAAAGTATATCCAAATCCGGTAAAAGCAGGTGATAAAATATACATCAACAATAGCCAGCAAGCATCCATTAGTTTGTTTGATGCCAATGGAAAATGTTTGTTAACCAAAGAAACAAGTGAAGATAGTTTTATTGATACTGAAGGATTACACAAAGGCGTATATGTTTTATTGGTTAACGGGCTCAATAAAACATATGCTAAAACATTAATGTTAAACTAAACAATGAATAAATATTGCCTTTATATTTTAGTTGTTTGTTTTGCTTTAACTGCGTGCGATAAGCCACCACAAACAAAGGCAATTCAAACCTTGCCTGACTCTACGTTGGGAGGTGTTTTTATTGTAAATGAAGGTAACTATACCCAAAGCAACGCTACTTTAGGTTTTATAGACTATAGCACCAATAAAACATACGATAATGTTTTTGAAAGCAAAAATAACAGGAAGCTGGGCGATGTTTTTCAGTCAATGACTGTTATAAACGATAATGCCTATTTGGTTATTAATAATTCAGGTAAAGTAGAAGTAATCAATGCCAAAACATTTCAGTCAGTAAATACCATTAAAGGCTTACGCTCCCCGCGTTATATTTGCAAAACAAGCTACAA
This sequence comes from Bacteroidota bacterium, assembly GCA_040388375.1. NCBI lineage: Bacteria > Pseudomonadati > Bacteroidota > Bacteroidota bacterium. The sequence continues at coordinate 420,142 of JAZKBU010000004.1, forward strand.
CAAAATATACGTGAGCGATTTATATGCAAACAAAATCTCCGTAGTTGATTTAAGCACTTATGAAACCACCAAAACCATTGATTTATTTGGATGGAGCGAAGAAATGATTTCGTATAAAGGGAAAACTTATGTAACCAATGTTAAAACAAACCACATAAGTATTATTGATGAATTAACCGACCAGATTACAGATAGTATAGCAACACCGTTTGCACCCAAAAGCATCGTACAGGATTCAGCCCATAATTTATGGATACTCTGTGGCGATGTGAATGCTACGGATAAAAAACATTTTATAGTTCAGATAGATATCAATACACAATCCATTATACATCAATGGCAGATAACAACTCCACAAACAGCTGCCAGTAAACTACACATAAACAAAGCGGGCAATACCCTGTTTTGGATAGATGAAGGTATTTTTAAAATGGGTATTTACGAGCAGCAGTTACCTACACAGGCATTTATTGAAAAAGCAGGCAGGCTTTTTTATGGGTTTAATATTGACAATAAGCGTAACCAGATATGGGTTAGCGATGTAAAAGATTTTAATACCACCAGCGATATATACCGCTACGACCTGAATGGAAGTTTAATAGAGAAACTAAACGGAGGGAAAATAACAAGCGATTTTTACTTTTATGCAGATTAGAGATGGCAAATCGAATTAATGAAGATATAAAAGCCAATAAATTACCTGCCAAAAATGAATTAAAAGAAGGAGAACATTTTTATTTTAATGAACAGGGCTATATGGTTTTTACCGAGGCCTATCACAAATTACGTGGTTACTGTTGTGGCAATGGCTGTAAGCATTGCCCGTATAATCATAAAAACGTTCAGTTTTAATTTTGTAAAATTACCTGCGGCCTTTTTGTAAGCAGTTGTATTTTAATGAATAATCAGTATTTTGCAAATCTAATTATTCATCATGAAGAGATATTTTACAATTACTTTATTAAGTTTACTTTTAGTTGGTACAAACCCATTGTTTGCACAAAGAAGCAACTGTGGCGTTTCACCGGAACCCAATACATTTACCCAAAAAGACGGAAGTGAAATTACCGTATTAGCTTACGGAAACGAACAAGAACATTATTTAGAAACAAAAGATGGTTATACCATTTTAGCCAATAGTGAAGGTGTTTTTGAATATGCTACTATTGATAACACTGGTAATTTAGTACCAAGCGGCATAAAAGCCAATAACAAAGTTACCTTTAAAGGCAAAGCAACACCTGAAAAACACCTGCGTTACAGCCATAGCCAAAAAGCTATTTTAGCTGAAATATTTACGCAATTAGAATCAAAACCAGGTTTAGGCAAAAAAGCACCACAAGGATTCCCCAATAAAGGAGTTAATAAAGTTTGTGTACTGTTAATTCAATATCCTGATTTGTTGGCTACCATTGATAAAACGGTATACCAGAATTTATTTAACCAAGTAAACTATACATCAACAGGTAGTTTTAGAGATTATTATTTAAAAACATCATACGGGCAGTTAACCTTAAACAGCGATGTATATGGTTGGTACACGGCAGATAATGGCTATAAATTTTACGGAAAAAACAATGTTAACTATTCAGCAAATACACGTGCTTTAGTACGCGATGCAGTAGAATCAGCAGATTCTGCAGGAGTAGATTTTTCTGCATATGACAATGATTTAGATGGAGAAGTGGATGGATTGCTTATACTACACTCAGGTATTGGAGCAGAAGAACAAAGCGCACCTAATGCCAACGATTATATTTGGAGTTTTAGAAGCAGTTTAGGTTCAGGTTCGGTGGTTACCAACGCAGGCGTTAGTGTTAATTCATATTGTATGTTTCCCGAAAAAAGATACAATGGTGGATCATATACGGCAGTAGGTATAGGTGTAATTAGCCACGAGTTTGGACATATACTTGATTTACCCGATTTATACAGTACACAAAGCAGAGGTGAGGGAGCAGGTAACTTTACCAATATGGCCGGTGGTCCGTGGTTAAACAATGAAAAAACACCTTGCCTTTTTGATGCTTGGAGTAAAAGCGTAATGGAGTGGTTACAACCAACCGTTATTTCGCAAAATGGTACGTACACTATTAAAAAAGCAGCAGTTGACTCTAACTTCTGCTATAGAATTAATACCCCTAAAGCCAATGAGTATTTCTTGTTAGAAAACAAACAGCTAAAAGGCTTTGACCGCTACATACCCGGAAAAGGTTTAGCTATCTGGCATATCAATACCAATACCGCCCGTTTACTTTCGCAAGGTGGGGGTAATAATGTAAACAACGATACTTCCAAATACGGAATGGGTTTAGTGCAGGCAGACGGATTAAGAGGCTTGGAAAAAGCAACCAACAGGGGTGATGGAGGCGATTTATTTCCGGGTACAACAACTAATAGAAGCTTTAGCGGCACTACCAACCCTTCATCAGCATTATATCCTACAACAAGTGGTGGTGTAAGAGCATCTTCAAATGTAGTTATATCAAACATAACGCTGAATGCAGATAGCTCTATTACCTTTACTTTAGGCAATAAAGCCTCCGCTTCATACAGTGCAGCCAGCTTAAATGGTTGTGTTCCGTATACTGTTACCTTAAATAACAACTCGTTATTTGCCAATAAATACAAATGGATTTTTGCCGATAGCATTGGAGAAAGCAGTGAAACCAATCCTACACACGTATTTACGCAAAAAGGAAGCTATAAAGTAACTCTTTATGTGTTAGATTCAATTGACAATATTGTTGATTCAAACAGTCAAACATTTGTTATCAATGAAAGTCCTAAAGCAGCCGCTTTAATTAACAGATTGGGACCAGATTCATTCCTGTTAACCAACACTTCAACCAATTATGATTTTGTTACCTGGCGTTTTGGTTCAAGCAGTAACAGCAGCCAGGAACCTGTTATTTTAAAAGCATCAAGTCCAGGAAAAATGTCGGCTATGCTTATTGCTTACAAAGCTACTTGTACCGATACTTTTAACTTTGAATTAGATATTTACAACCTCGGTATTAATGAGTTCAGCTTATTGCAAAATGTATCTGTTTTTCCAAATCCATTTACAAACCAGTTAATGGTTGACATAGAATCATTGTCGAGCGGTGATGCAACAGTAACCATGAGCAATATTATTGGCCAGCAAATATTTGCCAAAGAAATAGCTTTAAGCAAAGGTAAAAACACCCTTGATTTGAGCAACGAAATAGGTACGCAAATGCAAGGCACTTACTTTTTAACAATAAGAGCAAATGATAGCTTTTTTGTTTATAAGGTTCTTAAAATCAACAGATAGTAAAATAGTTTATTGAAAAGTGCCGATTTAAGAAGTTTGGCACGAAAAAATAATAGAAATTTTATTATACTATAAGATTTTGTCTTTCAGTGCTTAATAAATTAATATAGAAAACAATTTTAAATTTATATGGTTAAATGATTAAAAGGCTGTAAAATTATACGACATTTGCAAGTCAATTTTTAAACGTTTAATTAAGTAAAGAGGGAATATTTAAGCCATGAGGCAACTAAAAATAAGCAAACAATTTACCAATCGCGAAAGCAAATCGTTAGACAAATACCTTAACGAGATAAGCAAAGTTCCGATGATAGATGCGCAAGAAGAAGTAGAGCTTGCAAGGAGAATTAGAGAAGGAGATCAGGTAGCTTTGGAGCGTTTAGTAAATGCCAACTTACGTTTTGTGGTTTCCGTTTCAAAACAATACCAAAACCAAGGTTTAACCTTAGGCGATTTAATTAATGAAGGAAATCTTGGATTAATTAAAGCAGCTAAACGTTTTGATGAAACCCGTGGATTTAAGTTTATTTCTTATGCCGTTTGGTGGATTCGTCAATCTATTTTACAGGCATTGGCAGACCAAAGCCGTATTGTTCGTTTACCTTTAAATAAAGTAGGTTCAATTGGTCGTATTGGAAACACTGCGGCTAAATTAGAGCAAGAATTAGAGCGTGAACCAACAGTAGAAGAAATTGCTGTTGCGATGGATATTCCGATTTTGGAAGTAGAAAACGCATTAAGAAGCACAGGTCGCCATTTATCAATTGATGCACCTTTAACAGAAGGAGAAGACAATACATTATTAGGTATATTAGATAGCAATGATGAGCCTCGTCCCGATGTACAGTTAATCAACGAGTCATTACAAAAAGAAATTAACCGCGTTATTTCTACTTTAAGCGAAAAAGAGAAAGACGTATTGAAATTCTATTATGGTTTAGACGGAGGCCCTGCACACACTTTAGAAGATATTAGCGAGAAAATAGGCTTAACCCGTGAACGCGTGCGCCAAATCAAAGAAAAAGCACTACGCAGGTTACGTAAATCATCGAAAAGCAAAATTTTAAAAACATATTTAGGCTAATCATATTTGTGTTAGTTTAACATCAATCCCAATTGTATTTTGCAATTGGGATTTTTTTATTTTAATACCCCCTACATTATGGAAACTACGCATAAATACACCAACGCATTAATCCATGCATCCAGTCCTTATTTATTACAACATGCACACAACCCTGTAAACTGGTTAGAGTGGAATGATGAAACACTGGCTTTGGCCCAAAAGCAGGATAAAATGTTGCTGGTGAGCATAGGTTACTCCGCTTGCCATTGGTGTCATGTAATGGAGCATGAGAGCTTTGAGAACGAAGAAGTAGCTGCCATTATGAACGAGCATTTTATATGCATAAAAGTAGACAGGGAAGAGCGCCCCGATATTGACCAGATATATATGGATGCCGTACAACTGCTAACAGGGCAGGGAGGCTGGCCTTTAAACTGCTTTGCATTGCCTAACGGACAACCTTTGCATGGTGGAACATACTTTCCTATGGAACGATGGAAACAAACCTTGCTTTCCATAGCTGATTTTTATAAAACAAAAAAAGACGAAGCTTATGGCTTTGCCGATGATTTAACCAATGGCATAAAAAAGTTAGATGTTATTTTACCCAACAATGAAACAAGCATAAAGGTAGAAACCATAGAAAAAGCCGTACATGACTGGAGCAGTAATTTCGATTTAAATTTAGGCGGTTATGTATGGTCGCCCAAGTTCCCTATGCCTAATAACTGGCAGTTTTATTTACAGTTTTACAAGCACTCAAAAGATAAATTATATTTACAGGCCGTAACCGAAACCCTGAATGGAATGGCCAATGGCGGTATATTTGACCAGATAGCAGGTGGCTTTGCCCGTTACAGCACCGATGTATATTGGAAAGCACCTCACTTTGAAAAAATGCTTTACGATAACGGACAATTAATGGGCTTATATGCAGAAGCCTATCAATTAACCCATAACGAGCTGTACCGCGATGTGGTATATAAAACCCACCATTTCATCAGCTATGAGCTGACCCACGCTACGGGTTTGTTTTATTCTGCTTTAGATGCCGATAGCGAAGGCGTGGAAGGCAAATATTATATATGGACCAAAACAGAGCTGCAACAATTATTAGGCGATAAAGAACCCTTGTTTAGCCTGTATTATTCCGTTGATGCCTATGGCAATTGGGAGCATGGAGCCAATATATTGTATAAAACACGCAGTGCCGAAGAGTTAGAGCAGCTTACGGGTAAAGACATAGCAGCTATTGAAGCAACCATACAGCAGTGCAATATTATTTTGGTACAGGAACGCAACAAGCGCGTAAAGCCCGGCTTGGATGATAAAATAATAACCAGTTGGAATGCCTTAATGGTAAGCGGCTATTGCCAGGCTTACAAAGCGTTTAACGATGTAGCTTTTTACAACGCAGCCCACAAGGCTATAGATGGTCTACTAGATGAGCTTTGGGTAGATAAAACCCTGTACCGCATTTATAAAAATGGCAAGATAAGTATACCTGCTTTTGCCGAAGATTACGCCTGCTTATGTAAAGCCTTCATTGATTTTTACCAGATAAGCTTTGACGAAAAATACCTGCATAAAGCCAATGAGCTGATGCAATTAAGCATTGCCTGTTTTTACGATGAAACCCAACAATTGTTTTACTTTAAATCAAATACCGATAAAGCATTGGTAGCCCGTAAGCTTGATTTAAACGATGATGTAATACCTAGTGCCAACAGCACCTTTGCACATTGCTTACAGGCACTGGCTTATTATTTTGATAATACCGAATACGAAAAAATGCTACAGCAAATGTTGCTGCTGGTACAAAGTAAATTTGCCAAAAGCACCAGTGGTTATACTAACTGGATGCAGGTATGTTTAAACCAACTACAAGGCGTAAAACAAATAGTAGTAGCAGGAGCCGATGCCAGGGATGTAATAAAGCAACTGCAACAACCATACAGGCCCCATACTTTATTTGCTATAGCCACCGCTGAATCCACCATTCCGTTGGTACAGGATAAGCCTTTGGTAGCCGATAAAACCGCTATATATGTTTGCACCGATAAAACATGTGCCTTACCTGTTTTTAGTGCAGATGAGGTGGGTGTTAAATAATGATAAGTTTAAAAGAGAAGAATATGAAATACATTTTGATAACCATTTTAATCGCAAGTACTTTTATGGCGTGCGAAAAAGATAAAGAAATTAGTGATAATCCAACACCTATAAATAATCTTATTAATAATGCAAGCTTTGAAATTAATGGGAAAGGGAGTGTGAACGGCTGGAATTTAGTGAAGGACTTTAGAACTTTTCCTGATACTTTTTCAAATACAGTCCCAGTAGGTGGAGGGCAATTTTCACTGCGGTTGGAGGGCACAAAGGATGTTAAGTGGAATCCATATGCTGAAACCTATATAACTAATATCTCAGGAAAAAAAATCATTTCACTTTCAGCATATATAAGGTCACTATATGGTGGACAGGATATTTATCTTTCTTTATACCATATAAGGGGAGGCCAGGTAATTGATAGTAAATCTGATTCCCATCTGGCTTTTAACGACTGGAAAAAATTCAGCGTGATAGACACGCTTTCTTTGCAGAACCAAGACTCATTAAGAGTAAAAATTATGCAAAGCACCAGCCAAAACAGTGGAGCATATATTGACTTGGTTGAATTGACAACCAATTAGAACCAATAAACCTTTGGTAGCCGGTAAAACTGCTATATATGTTTGCACGGATAAAATAGGTGCATTGCCTGTTTTTAGTGTGGATGAGGTGGGTGTTGAATAGTGACTAAAAAGATTATTATTGAGTAATAAAAAACTATCGAGTAGTGTGTATAAAAAGTAACCTAATTAAGACGACACCATGACAATAGAAGAAAATCCGTTTTATCATAAAAAAGGTGACTATGAGTCTCGCAAAGACCTTTTAATTCATTATTTAAAAGTGCTGCATGAAAGTAATAAACCTATAACATTTAGCGACCTTTTCCTTGATAATATGCCTGGAGGAGGAATGCCTGAATTTGAATCTGTAATGACAGAACTTGAAACTAAAAATTGGATTATCAAGACTGAAAAAGATGGTGGACCAGTTCCCGGACTACCATTTCATCGTAAAGTTGACAAAAGATATTCTATAAGTTTGGAAGGTGTTGAGTATTTAGCAGCAGTTGGCCTTATAGACGATAAACATAAGAATACTATGGACAATAAGTACCAAAACATTACAAACTATGGTAACATGGTTGTTGGTGACAACCCTAAAGAAGTAAATCAAACCTCTTCCAACTTTGAAATTAATCCTAAATATAATAAGACCAAGCCGGACAATATGAATAAAATAGCTACTATAGTTGGTATTGTTTTGACTATTGTTGGATTAATTATTGGTTATTTACAATTGGTAAAATCCTAGTAAAAGAAGTATAGTAACACTAAAAAACTTGATTTCAAGGACCATGAAACTTTATAAATACAGACCTTTATCGGAATTTTTATTCAAGGAATTATACTATCAAGAAATTTACTTTGCATCATATAATGAATTAAATGACCCATTGGATTTAAAGGCTAAAATTGATTTTACAACTAATGATATTAAACAAATTTCAAATTTGCTTAAAGTAATGTTCAAGACGTCTTTTAAGATGAATTTTGAATCCATTTCACATTCAGAAGAAGAAAATAACAAATCATTGTATAAATTTAATACAAATAATGTTTCAAAGAATAAACTTCAAAAGGAAATATTTAAACAATTACAGGAAATTAAAACACCAAATGAAATAATCACAATCTATGAACTTGAACAGGTTTTAAAGAGTACCACAAGTAGTCTTAATTTCGAATTTGATATAGAAAATTTTAAAAAAGAAATAAATAGGTTGACTATAAAATTTTTGGCAAACAGTTATACAACATGCTTTTCTGAAAATAATGATAATCCATTGATGTGGTCACATTATGCTAGTAAACATTCTGGTATTTGCATTGAATTCTCATTACCATCTGAAGGTTTATTTCCATACAGAATGATAGGGAAAAGAGAAACAAATGAAGAAAAATACAAAAGTAAAGCCTCCGAGTGGAGTGTAAAAGAACTTGTTTACTCAGGTCGTTTAAAAAAAGTAACTTATGAAGAAGAACAACCATATATTAATTTTTTTGACTTTTTTCCCGTTTTTGATAATGAGTACGATTGTGATTTAATAGGATTATCCAAAAGTTGGACACATGGGTTTGCTTACGAACTAGAAAATATTTTTTCTATCAAAACAAACCCATGGAAATATGAAAATGAATGGCGGGCTATTGAGATAAATTTCGGTGATTCTAAGGAACCTGAAGATAGAATACGCCATTATCCCATTGAATGTTTAAGTGCAATTTATTTTGGGTGTAATACTCCTGAAAATGTAAAAAATAGGATTTATAAAATTTTTAATAGATGGAGCAAAACTATTCAGTTTTATGACTGTGAAATAGTTTCTGGCAAACTTATGGAATTTAGAGAATGGCAGCACCTTGACGAGTAACCTGCAATTTTTATGGTTAGCAAAGCATTCTACTAGATATGATATAAAACAAAAAAGCTACTCCATTACAGAGTAGCTTTTTGTTTTCAATTATGCACTATTCAAGTTTTAACCCCTAAAACTTTTCTCTTTGAAAGCCCCAGGCACGCCATTCGTTTTTATAGGTGTCGGGGTAATTGCCTTGTATTACCCTGGCTAAGGCTACCAGTACCTTGCTTATGTTTTTCTTCTGTTCGTTCTTATTACCTATAATACCGCTTACATCTTGGTCCGTATTGGTAGCTAAATGAGTAAGCGTAGTATACTGGGTTATAAGCGGGGTAAAGTAAGCTGTACCTATAGAAGTTTTCTTATCGTAACCCGCTGCAAGCAAAGCAGGCAATATGAGCCTTAAAGCAAACAAACGGTTGTTACGTTCAAGCGGTAGGCGGTAAGTGCGGTTTTCCAGTACAATACCAAAGCGGGCATAAGTAGCACGGGCTTCCTCCATAGACCTTGAATCTGCGTCAATGGCCTTCTTAAGCAAGGTTATGCCAGCGTCTAAAGCATCGTTACATCGTTGCAGGTCGTGCGTTATACGCGGTCGGTCCTTACCTGTATTGCTTTTGCTGTTTAATAAAAGCGCGAAGGCTGCTACTTCTTCGCTAAAATCTTCGGCTGTTTTCCAAAGCAACGTAATGTTGTTTTTGGTGAGCCAAACATCGGAAACGGTAATAGCTAAGGTGCTTAAATCAGCATCTCTGTTAGCTACATTACTTTTAACGGTTTTTTTTGCGGGTTGTTCAGGAACATCATCCGGAGGTTCAGGAACATTGTTGTCTGTTCTTTCCATAATAAGAAAATTAATATAACAGGATAACGAAGCTTATTTTAAAGTAGTGTGGCTGTACATATTTTTTATAAAAATGTATGGAAACTCCTACATGGGTGGTTTAAACTTTTTAAGGGTATAAAGGAGTTCCTTTATGCCTATATTTTTTTCAAAATGCCCATAAAGGAGTTACTATATGGCTATAATTTTTCTGAAATGCCTATAAGAGAGTTCCTTTATAGCTATAATTTTTTCAAAATGTCTATAAAGGAGTTACTATGTGTCCATAAATTTTCTGAAATGCCCATAAAGGAGTTACCGGATGTTTTTATTTTTTGAAATAGAAACGAAAGGAAGTTGCCTAAATAAAATAGTAATTACTTTTTTAAAGCATCAGGAATTATTTAATGGTACAGTACTTGCAAGGGAGGCTATAAAAAAATAAACCCCTAAACAAATTATAAAATGAAACAATTAACAATTCTCGGATTTACATTTCTACTACTATTGAATTATTCGTGTACCAAAGAAAGTAGTAGTAGTACACCAAGTGGAAAAATAACTTTTTGGATAAGCAGAGACAATGGTTGTGGTTATGTCGATGTATCAATAGATAGCACCAGTGTAGGACAAATAACAAACTGGCAAGCCATTGCTCCAAGCAGCTGTACTGCATCTAAGATTTCATTGACTGTTACAACTAAACGAGGTAAAAAGTCGGTTACATTTAAAAATGTTTGTGGTACTGCAACTGTATCAATTGATTTAAATAGTGATTGTTTGGTTTATAAGGTGTTTTAAAGACTTTAGCTTTTTGTACATTTTGCCCGTGGTTCAGCCGTTGTTGGTGTTCTTCACCAACAACTATAGTGATAAAAAGAAAAGAGGCTTATGGAAACATAAGCCTCTTTTCTTTTGTAAAATATATTCTTTTTATTTCTCCGTAAACGCCTGATCAATCTTTAGTTTTAAATTGGCATAATGCGCTTTGGCTTCTTCGGTGCTACCACCTTTGCAGGTAGTTAAAATTTGTTTCAATTGGGCTAATGCAGCCGCTTGCGAAACAGCATCGTAACGGCTTGATTTAAATAAGGAGATTAAGTTCTCCGTATAGGCGTTCTGTAAGTTCTGGCGGAAAGTATTCGGGTTGCTTGCATCGGTTGCAAAGCATGCTTTCGTCAAATCGTTCATCATTTCCAAAGCACTATATTTATTTCCATATAGTTTTGAATCAGTTAAACGTTTTAAAGTAGTTGGGTTTAACAAATGCATCAATAGCATGGTTTGGTAACCAAGCACACGTGCATGTACTTTAGGGTCCTCATTGGTACCAAAAAAGTTAAAGCCTCTGCGTTGTAATTGTAAGTAGTTATACAAATCATTTTGTACGGCAAAAGCATCAGGTGCAAAAGCATATTTGCTTAAAGTTTCCATGGCACGTTTTTGCTCTTTGTAGTCAACCGGTATTAAAGGTTTAGTAGCACCTGTTTGTCCTATAAAGCTTCTGTCTACATACACACCGCCTATATAACGGGCTATTACATTTACCTGGCTAAAATATTCCGATTGTGCTATGCTGTAGGCCTGGCGTAACTCCTGGTAGCTTTGGCCCGGCTTGCTGTATTTGTCTTTTATTTTAGCAAACAACTGGTTGGCTAGTTTTATGCGGTCTACACCAAAAGTAATGGCATCGCCACTCATGTCGTTTACGTTAATGCGTGGGTCTATGCCACTGCCAAAGCCACGCATATCATCTGCATCGTTTCCAAAAATTAATAAAGTATCAGCCGAGCGTGAAAGTATTTTGGCTAAACGTTCTTTTTCTTTGGCTTCATCGTTTACAGCAGCAGAGTATCCAAACTCAATAGCCCAATTGTCGTAAGGTCCGGGGCAGGTAGTAAAGTAGTCGCCTTGTTTGGTTTTATCCAACGCTACGTTTACAGCAGGGTAATCCATAACCGAAGCCGTTAAGCCTATTTTACGTGTAATGTTTTTATCGTTCAACTGGCTTGGCTTCAACATTTGGCTGGCTTTCATGTTATGGTTTAAGCCCATGGTATGGCCCATTTCATGCAGTACCAAATAGTATAATGATTGTTTAATATAATCGCGTTTTTCAATATCATTTAATCCTTGCAGTTGCAATGCATTTAAACCAAATAAAGAAGTTTGGTGCAATTGGTTACTTGCATCACAAAAAGTATGCTTGTCAGGGTTCAATGGGTTTTGCATACCGGTAGCCGCATCAAATAAATCTTCCTGGCGTAAGCGGTTGGTTATAAATATATATTCCAACATAATATCTGCACCTAATATTTCTCCCGTTCTTGGGTCAACAAAGCTTGGTCCGTAACCGCCAAATGGTGGTTGTGGTGACGATGTCCAACGCAATACATTGTAACGTATATCCCCGGCATCCCAGGTAGCAGTATCTGGCTGTTCTTTTACTACCACGGCATTTTTAAAACCCGCTGCTTCAAAAGCCAGGTTCCATTTTTCGCCTGCTTCTTTTATAGTAGCTCTGAATTCTTTTGGCGTAGTGTTTTCAATCCACCAAACTATAGGTATTATCGGTTCAGAAAGGGCAGCGTTAGGGTCTTTTTTCTCTAAATTCCAGCGGTGTATTAAATCGCGGTACGCCACAGCGTTGGTAGTAGTCATGTCTTCTACCTGCTCACTGAAATAACCAATACGCGGGTCGTCAAAACGAGGTTTAAAATTGTTTTTAGGGGCTTCTATTAACGAGTGTTGTAATACAATGCTTACCGCACGTTCGTCCGTTACTTCTTTTCCTCCGCCTGCCACAGGCATTGGATTATCGTAAACATATTCAACAACTAAGTCGGTATTTTTTTCGTAGTTTTTTAAGCTGGTAAACTTGGTTTTATCCCTGCTTAAACCACCCAACGAAAACATTTGCATGCCCGGAGGTAAACCAAAGAATGGCGATGGTTTTACCTGACACATACTTTCACTTAAAAATATGGTACTGGCATCTAATAGTATTTCTCCTTTTTTAGCATCCTCCGCCATTATTTTCTGGTTAACCAGTATAGCAGGGCTTATATTGGCTTTGGCCGATTTACTGATGGGGTTTAAGGTATCAAAATAGTACCCCGTGTTTTGTACCACAAATTCTATTTTATCAAAATAACGTTTAATGGTAAATACTTTATTATCCCTAAAGCTTCCCCTGTGGTGTCCTGCGGCTACTACGCCATCTTCCGTATACGAAAAGTAAATGTATTCTTTGTTCAGCTGATCTTTCTTAATCAGCATCAATACATTTCCTGTAAGCGTATCCTGGTATAATGGAAACAAACCATCTATTTTTTTGCACGATTTTGTTTTATCGGCAATGGAAACAGTTTTGGGTGCAGGTGCTGCATTGGCTACAGGTGGCTTTTTGGTAGCACACGATGAAACAATAATAGAAAGGATAGCAAGGGAGTAAATTTTACGCATAAATGAGTTTGGGTATAAAAAGCAAATGTGCTTTTTAAATTAAAAATAACAAAACCATTTATGTAATATAAGAAATGAGTATGCGTTTTAACTAAAGGTTTGTCGAGCTGAGCCGAGACAGGTACATTTACCGTTTTCGACTCCGCTCAAACTGCCAATTATTTGCCGGTGCTTCCGTAACCTCCGGCACCTCTGTTGGTTTCACTTAGCTCAGTCACTTTAACCCACTCAGCAGCTTCGTGTTTAGCTATTACCATTTGTGCTATGCGCTCACCGTTTTGTATGGTAAAATCGTCAGTACCCAAATTAACAAGCAATACCTTTATTTCGCCTCTATAGTCAGCATCAATAGTGCCGGGACTGTTTAATACGGTTATGCCATGTTTAAAAGCCAATCCGCTTCTGGGTCTTACTTGTGCTTCGTAACCTATGGGTAATTCCATAAACAAGCCCGTAGGTATCAATGCTCTTTGCATAGGTTTTAACACAACAGGGCTATCTATAAATGCTTTTAAATCCATGCCTGCTGCATGTTGTGTTTCGTAAGCAGGTAAATCATTGGTGGAGGTATTAATTATTTTTATTTCCATAAAGTAAGCGGATGCTGTTTAGCGTATGTATTGTTTGCGTTCGTTTAATATGCCAAGGCCAATAAAAGCCATTATAATAACTGCTTTGGTAACCAGTAAAGCTGAGCCTGTAAAAGGAATAAACGGTGTTAAATAAAAAAGAGCTACCGCTACCAAAGTATACAGCGTACATTTTACAATATTATAGTTAATAGGGTAATATTTTTTGCCCATTAAATAACATACTATCATCATGGTAAAGTAGCATATAAAAGTGGTCCAGGCAGAGCCCGTATAACCCCAAATAGGAATCAATATAACATTTAAAAGAACCGTTATACCTGCACCCATCAGTGAAATATTAGCGCCTTTTTTGTTGTTATCTGACAGCTTATACCAGATAGATAAATTATAGTAAATACCTAAAAACATATTGGCCAACAATAAAACAGGCACAATATGTAATCCTTCATGAAACTTTATATTGATGAAATTCTTAAATACATCAATATACATAGTAACCAGCAGGAATAAGGTTAAGCATACCAGTACAAAATAATCCATTACCGTTGCATAAATGGTTTTCTTATCGGTTGATTGGGCATGGCTGAAAAAGAAAGGTTCAGCCGCAAAACGAAAAGCCTGTATAAACAAGGTCATGAGTATAGATAGCTTATAATTGGCCGCGTAAACACCGTTCATATCATTGGCCAATGCCACATCCGGGTAAAGGTATTTAATCAATACCCTGTCAAGCGTTTCGTTAACCATGCCCGCTAAACCCACTATAATCAATGGTGCCCCGTAATGCATCATTTTACGCCAGATTATTTTATCAAAGCCTATTTTAATTTGCTTCAACTCAATAAACAATAAAGGTATGGTAATAATACTTGCTATCAGGTTACTTATAAAAATGTATTTAATACCAATGGTTCCATCGTATAAAGGAATAATAACACCCTTGTTTTGCATATAAGGTCCCAGCAATAGAAAATATAAGTTTAAACCAATATTGGTAAATATGCTTATGTTTTTAATAAGCGCAAATTTCAACGCTTTGTTCTGTTGCCTCAGGTAAGCAAAGGGTAAGGAAGCAATAGCATCCAACCCGATGATAATAGCAAAATAAGAAACGTATTCAGCATGGTCAGGATACCTGATTAAGTCAGCAATAGGTTGGGCAAAACCACTGAATAAAAAAATAAAAGCAACAGATGAAACAAGTACAGAAATAAGAGCTGTTGAAAATACCTTTGGGTTGTCTTTGTTTTCGCTCGCAAACCTAAAAAAGGCAGTCTCCATTCCATACAAAAGCACTACATTGAAAAAAGAAACATAACCATACATTTCCGCATTGGTACCAAAGTCGGCCTTGCTGAACAAAGCCGTATGTAAAGGAACCAGCAGGTAATTTAAGAACCTGCCCAATATGGTGCTTAGTCCGTATACAGCCGTTTGCGATACCAGTTTTTTTATTGAACTCATTTTTTAGGGCTATTGCTTATACTTAACTTTATATAGGCCGATGCAAAATCGTAAATCAACTTATAAGCCTCATTGTATTTGCTTAGCGTAACAGCCTTAGCCGTATCGTCAATATCGTGGTAAAAATGGTAATCGCCCATTAGGTAAAAGAAAAAAGATTTTACACCCGCTTCCGTAAAAAAATAATGGTCACTGTTTTGTGCTTTACCTCTGGCATTGATGGTGGGTAAATAGCCTCCCTGGTCGTTTACATAATTAAGTAGTTTAAACTCATCAGGGAAAATAGTTCCGTTTACAGCCGTTAAACCTTTATCGCCCGTTGCCATTAAATCAATATTGATTAACAAAGCCATTTTCTCCAAAGGTATTAATGGGTTTTGGGTAAAATAGTACGAGCCAAACAAGCCTGCTTCTTCGCCTGCAAAAGCAATAAATGCAACAGAATAATCAAGTGGATTTTTGCTGATATAACTCGCCAAATCAAGCATCATGGCTATACCGCTGGCATTGTCATTAGCGCCCGGGAACATAGCGGGGCCAAACATGCCCAAGTGGTCATAGTGGGCAGTAAATACAATAAACGAATCAGGATAAAGCTTTCCTTTTGATACACCAATTACATTTTGGGTTTGGTGGTTAACAGGAGTCGATTCAATGTTTATCTCCATTTCAATCATGCTATG
This sequence comes from Bacteroidota bacterium, assembly GCA_040388375.1. Taxonomy (NCBI): domain Bacteria; kingdom Pseudomonadati; phylum Bacteroidota; species Bacteroidota bacterium. The sequence continues at coordinate 436,068 of JAZKBU010000004.1, forward strand.
CTTAATAGCATCTTTTTGAACATAAACTATTGGGTATTCATCTTTAGCGGTGGCAACACTCCAGGTAAACTTATCCTGCTTGTCAATAATTAAACCTTTTGCCTTTACCTTATTCTTTAAAATTTGCTCCGCTCTTTCAGGGTGTAAAAATGTTTTCTTTTGAATAGCCGTAATCACTATAAAACTTTTTCTGAAAGCACTTTTCATAAAAGTTTCAAATGCATTGGCATTGTCAATGGTAGCAGAGTCGACATATAAAATATTGAATTTGCCTTTAACAGGTGGGCAACCCGCATTTACAATAAAATCGCGGCCGGGCTCTAAGCCTACCCCATCAATATTGCAAAAAGTTTCACCTTGAAAAGTAATAACCGGAAAGCCAAAAGGCTGGTAGTAATCAACATTAGGCGAACCAAGTCTGAATCGCCTGAATGTTTCAGCTATAAATTTGGACGCTTTTTTATCTCCCTCATTTACATAACCCCTGCCCGAAAACTCTTCGGAGCATAATCTTTCAATTACCTGTTTAGCATACTCCTTGTTTTGGCTAAAGCCAATAAGGGGCAGTAAACAAAATAAATAAAAGAATTTTTTCATGTTTTGTTTAAAAGATAATAAGGGCTTTTGGCTATTTATTATAAAGCTTGAACAGTAAAATCGTAGCTTTCCATAATTAGGTTGGCTAATAATTTTTTACATGCAGTATCAACCATTTCTTTAGCTTCAGTTTCATTAGCTGCTTCCAATTCTAAAGTAATATGTTTACCAATTCTAACATTGTTTATGTTGGGTAAACCAATATTGGTCATAGAACCTGTAACGGCTTTTCCTTGTGGATCTAATAAAGCCTTGTGCGGCATAATGTTTATGTCTGCGGTGTATTTCATTTTTTATTGTTTTGAAAATTATTATAAATTGAAAATAGAATGTAAAGTATAATACTAATGTTTACTCCTAAAAATCCGAATGCAAATAAACTAATCAAACAGCATATTAAAAACACATAACGCAATTGATTTGCCTGCCAGCTGAAACTTTTAAACTTTAATGCAAATAATGGTAGTTCAGCTACCAATAAATAAGCACTGATGAAAGGAAATACAGCCAAGAAAACCGGGTTTTCAAAAAAGGTGCCTAAGCCCCAGTTGTTTTGTGCAATAACAAATGGAATAGCAGCTATAAACAATGAATTAGCAGGCGTAGGTACCCCTATAAATGAATCAGTTTGGCGGGTATCAATATTAAATTTAGCCAAGCGGATAGCTGAAAATACAGGAATAATAAAAGGCAGATAGGACAAAATATTGAAATGAGTAAAATCAATAGGTATATTGGTTATTTTATAAAAAATAAAACCCGGAGCCAGGCCGAAACTAATGCAATCGGCCAACGAGTCCAACTGCTTGCCCATTTCCGAGCCTACTTTTAGTGCCCGGGCTACAAAACCGTCAAAAAAATCCAAAATAGCAGCAGCACCAATAAAGTAAGCGGCTAACTCCAAATCGTTGTTAACTAAACTGGCTATAATTGATAAAGCACCAAACAGTAAGTTAAAGGAAGTGAGTGCATTTGGAATATGTTTTTTCATAGATAGGAAGGGTAAAAACTTTTGCAAAGTATTGGTTAATTCATAATTTGACAAAATGAAGATAATAATAAGTTGCTTATTTAGGATAGGTTTATACTTTTGAAGACTAAATTTCAAATGTTTAATGAAAAAAATTGCGGTTTTAATTTTTACAATAATGCTTGTTTTGGCTTCAACGGCTCAAAACAGGGTTACCTTAACGCAAAATGGTAAAACATTAAAGTTTGCAGCAAAACCAAATGCCCAGTTCGAAAACCTGAACGGAATGATTAATTTGAGCATAATTGGTAACAATACCAGTGTAATTGAATTAAACAATATTGAGGAAAGCCAGTTTGCCTGTGGAAAAAGGTTAAAAGAAGAGACTATAAAAATAACCTATATAGATTCAAAAAATAATAGAACATATACTTCCGTAGGAAATGTTCAGGTATCCATTTCGTGTACAGGCATTGCCCGTCAATACATCGTTATTTTTTTAGGCAAAATAAAAAACGGACGATCAACCATCAATATTTCAGCATCATTAACAGTAAAATCAAAACCCAAAGAATACGTTAAAACATTTTAAAATAATCAATCCATATATGTATAAAAAGTTACTCCAGGCATCTCTCGCTTTATTTTTGTTTACAGAAATAAATGCACAACATAGCAATATAAAAATACCACACAGAAGTTTATTAGAAGCTAAAAACGGGCAAGAATTACAAGCCATTTATGCGGAAAATGTAAAAGCAGAATTGGCTTATGCAAGAGATGTATTAGGCTTGTCAACAGAACCACAATTATTAGCAGATGGAACTATTAAACAGTTGGTAGGTGTTTCTAAAAATGGAATACCTTTATATAACAAAACAAACAATGCAGGTGCAGCACAAACCATAGGCACCAATAGCTTATATCCGGGCGGAAGTTTGGGTTTAAGCCTTACAGGCAGTGGCATGACCAACCGCCTTGCCGTTTGGGATGGCGGTGGTGTACGAACAACCCATCAGGAGTTTCAGGGAAGAGCTACACAAATGGACTCTCCATCACCAACTTTAAGCGACCATGCTACACACGTGGCAGGAACAATGGTTGCGGGTGGTGTGCAAGCCAATGCAAAAGGAATGTCGTTTCAGGCACCTTTAAAATGTTATGATTGGAATAGTGATAATTCAGAAATGAGTGGAGCTGCAGGATTAGGCTTATTAATCTCTAATCACAGTTATGGAAATATAGTAGGTTGGAATTTTGATGAATCAGAAAATGTTTGGAAATGGTATGGTAATATTTCAGCAAGTACAACTGAAGATGCCAACTTTGGGCAATATGATGACAGGGCACAAACTTGGGATCAGTTGGTTTACGACAATCCATTTTACTTACCCTTTAAAGCAGCAGGTAACGATAGAGGTGATTATCCTTCAGGTTCTACTCCAAAACAATTTTTTAACGTCAATACAGGTTCATGGGAAGAATTTGGCAGTACTATTCCTGCGGCAGATGGTCCGTATGATTGTATAGCTACTTATGGCAATGCTAAAAATATACTTACAGTAGGGGCAGTTAATAAAATTACCAATGGTTGGTCAAGTGCCAGCTCAGTAGTAATGAGTAGCTTTAGCGGTTGGGGCCCAACAGATGATGGTCGTATAAAACCGGATGTATGTGCGGCAGGTGTAAATTTAACTTCAAGCTTTTCTAATTCAAATACGGCTTACAGTACCATTAGCGGAACCTCTATGGCAACACCTAGTGCTAGTGGGTCAGCATTGTTAATACAACAACATTTTAATAATTTGAAAAGCCGTTTTTTACGTGCTTCCACATTAAAAGGCCTTATTATACATACAGCCGATGAAGCAGGTACCAACGCTGGTCCTGATTATAGCTATGGTTGGGGTTTAATGAATACAGCAAAAGCTGTTCAGGCAATAACCGATAGCGGAACAAATAATATTATAGAATCACAATTGAATTTCAACAGTTCAACCCCTTATAGCAAAACAGTTGTTTCCAATGGATCAGCACCACTAAAAGTAACATTGTGCTGGACAGACAGACCGGGTAATCCCGCTTCAGGAGCTGTGGATGAAGGGACCAAAAAATTAGTTAACGATTTAGATGTTAGGTTAACCAGATTAAACGATAACACCGTTTATTATCCATATATATTAAATCCGGCTACACCCAATGCTGCTGCAACTACGGGCGACAATACAAGAGACAATGTAGAGCAAATATTTATAAATGCACCAAGTGCAGGAACCTATGTTGTTACTGTTTCTTACAAAGGTTCATTAGCAGCAAATGTTAACCAGACTTTTTCATTAGTAATTAGCGGTATTAACCCTAAACCGGCTGCTAACTTTACAGCTAATAAACAAAATATTTGTGTGGGTGCCCAAGTAACCTATACCAATGCATCAGTAGGAGGTTCTTCAGTTACCTGGTATTTCCCGGGTGGCACACCTTCAACTTCTACAGCAACCAATCCGGTAGTTACCTATGCTACAGCCGGACAATATGCAGCAGCTATTAAAGTAGTTGGCTTAAGTGGAGTTGATTCTATTTATAAAGTAAATTTTGTTAAAGTAGGTGGAGCTACGTTGCCTTTTATGGAAACTTTTGAGCCAACATCAAGCACACTTGGTTTATGGACAGTTAATAATCCTGATGCGGATTCAACCTGGAGACTTTGGGATAATACAGTAGGAACATCACCGGGCAGTTTTGTGGCAGGCTTAAACAATTACGATAATCCAACTGCCGGTACAAGAGACGATTTATTTAGCCCCGTTCTTGATTTAAGAGGTATGGAAAATGCCAACCTTACATTCCAACATGCTTATACCAGATATTTTACCAGCGATAGAGATTCTTTAATTGTAAGCATAAGTACCAACTGCGGAAGTACCTGGACAAGATTGGTTGGTTTAACAGAAACACGCCCGAATGCAGGTGCAAGATTGGCTACTTATACCGGGCCGGGTAATGCTGCACAAACAGCTAATTCATTCTTTATTCCAACTAAGGCCGCTGATTGGTGTAGCAGCGATGCAAACAGTACACCATGTACCAATATTAACCTAACACCATTTGTTGGATTGAACAATGTAATGATTCGTTTCAACGCTTATTACTCAGGAGGAAACAATATTTTTATAGACAATGTAAATGTTACAGGTACGCCATTTAAACCCAAAGCAGGTTTTACCGTACCAGCCACCGTATGTTCAGGACAACCTTTTAGCTTAACCGATACCACTATCAATAATCCTTTAACTTGGGAATGGACTGTAACCGGCCCAACTAATCAAACATTTACCGGAAAAACACCCGTTTTTAATTTTACACAAACAGGTTTTTACAATGTTAAGTTAAAAGCTACCAACAGTTCAGGTGCCGATAGTATAACCGTTAATAATGCTTTTGAGGTTAAACAAGTACCTACAAGCCCTGTAGCCAATTTAACAGGTAGTTTAGCTATTTGCGATGGAGATTCTTCTTTATTGGTAACTTCAGGTACTAACTTACAATGGTATAGAGATAGTATAGCCTTATCAGGCGCAAATGGATTAAATTTAGTAGTAAAAGATGGTGGGCGTTATGCAGTAAGAACGATGGCCGCCAATGGTTGTGCTGCTCAATCAAATATGTATACATTTACAACGGGCGTAAAACCTCCGGTTGCAGTTGTTAGTAAAAGTTTAGCAGGCAATGTTTTTTGCGATGGTGGAGCCTTTACTTTAACATCTACTGCTACTGCCAATAACCAATGGGTAAGAAACGGAGTAGATTTATCAGGCCAAACCGCTACAACCCTTAACTATAACGATTCGGGTACCTTTGTTGTTAAAGTATTTAACGGAGCTTGTTTCTCAACCTCGTTACCTGTTACAATTAATAAGTTAACCCGCCCTGTTACCAGCGAAATAACTCCTGCCAAGCAACCTGCTTATAAAGGCGACACCATTGTTTATAGTGTTACAGGCACAATAGGTTCAACCTTTAACTGGACCGTTTCAGGTGGAACTATTTTAAACGGAAACCTGACAGATGCTATTAATGTAAAATGGAGTACAACAGCCACCAATGGGACGGTAAATGTTACTGAAAAAGGAACAAACCAATGTAATGGATTACAAAAAACATTAGCCGTAAGCCTGTTAAACACCGGGGTGAAAAATATAGATGCCGCTAACCAGTTTGTTATTTATCCTAACCCAACATCAAACCAGTTAAATATAAAATGGAATGGTGCAGATGCTAAAAATGTAAAAGTTAGTTTGTTTGATATATTGGGTAAAAACGTAGCCAATTATCAATTTAATTTTATAGCTAACGATGAACAAACAATAGATGTATCAGGTCTTTCTAAAGGTATTTATTTCTTGAAAATTGATGGTTTAAATCATTCATCAAACAAGCGATTCACTAAAGACTAAACAGTTATTTTTGTATTCAATATTAAAAGCTATCATACTTTAAATAGTATGGTAGCTTTTATTGTAATGATGTGGAATCATCCCGATAAACTTGAAGAAAGAATTAAAATTATTTACGGAATTAACAGCTAAACAAATTGTACAAAAACAACAGTTTGTAATGGCATTAGAAAGGTTTATTCCTGCACCGGCAGTTGAGTATTGTGCAGAGCTAATTATTTACCATAACCTCCATTTGCATATAGAAAAAGAACGCAAAACAAAGTATGGAGATTATAGCCCGCATGATGGAAAAGGGAACAGGATAAGTATTAATTACAATTTAAGTAAATTCGATTTCTTAGTTACTTTTATTCATGAGCTGTCGCACCATACTGCTTACGTTAAATTTGGTTCAAACCATGACCCTCACGGTGCAGAATGGAAAAAAGAATTTCAAAAAAATATGATTCCCTTTTTTGAAGCAGACGATATTTTTCCATACGATTTAAAAGCGGCATTGGCTAAACACATGCGTAACCCTAAATATACCCATTCGTCAGATGTAAACCTGCTACAGGCACTTAAAAAGTATGATGGGCGTAAAGTAAATGTTAAAGTATTGGCAGATATACCCGTAGGTAGTTCTTTTAGAATGAAAGGACATCCGGATGTTTTAAAAAAAATAGAAAAATTACGTACCTACGTTCTTTGCGAATCATCAAACGGGAAAAAATACCGGGTACATGCCATGGTGGAAGTCACTATTATTGAAAATTAAATAGACTGGCAGAAACAAAAAGGATAAAATAGTTGTTCAGTTTTTATAAAGCAACTATGTTTGTAGTTGTATTTTATATTTAAAAATATCAGAATAAGATGATTACAGTTAGCGAAAAAGCAAAAAAACGTATACAGGAATTAATAGTTGAGCAAAATTATACGCCATCACATTTTTTAAGAGTAGCCGTTGAAAGCGGTGGATGCTCAGGTCTTTCCTATAAACTTGATTTTGACAATGAATTAAAACCAGGTGATGAAAAATTTGGAGATAATGGCGTAGAAGTAGTTACAGATAAACGCAGTGTTTTGTATTTATTTGGTACTGAGCTTGATTTTACAGACGGTTTAAATGGAAAAGGCTTTACTTTTATTAATCCAAATGCTTCACGTACATGTAGTTGTGGAGAAAGTTTTTCAGTCTAAACATTTTTTTTGTGGATTGTTTGATTTTTAAATCAAACAATTATATTTGCAGCCCTTTATTGAGTAAAATAGATTCAGTAAAATTTAAAACGATTAAATAAATAAAAGATGGCTAATCATAAATCAGCGATTAAACGCAATAGAAGTAATGCTGCAAAACGCTTACGTAACCGTTACCAAGCTAAAAGTACCCGTACTGCTATAAAAGAACTTCGCACTTCAGAAGACAAAGGTGCTGCTTCTGAGTTATACAAAAAAGTTGCAAGTATGTTAGACAAATTGGCTAAACGCAGCATTATTCACAAAAATAAAGCGGCTAACCAAAAATCTAAATTAGCTAAATTAGTTAACAAGATTGGAACTGCTCCTAAAAAAGCAACAAAAACTACTAAGAAAAAAGCAGCATAATTTAGCTGTTAGTTTATTATAATATTGAAAGCTTGTTCATTTAAGAAAATGGACAGGCTTTTTTTGTTTGCTCTTTTCAAATGTTTATGTTGCAACTAAGATATTGAACAGATGAAATCAAGTTTAGACAGAAAAAATAGCATTAAGTATTGGGCCGAAGATGACAGGCCAAGAGAAAAGTTTTTAGCAAAAGGAAAGCAAAGTTTAAGTAATTCAGAATTATTAGCCATATTAATAGGTACTGGTGCTAAAGACCAGAGTGCTGTTGATTTAGCACGTAATATTTTAGCTTTAACCAAAGACAATATAAATGAATTAGCCAAGCTTGATATAAATAGCCTGACCAAAGTAAAAGGTATAGGTGAAGCAAAAGCTATTATAATAGCGGCTGCACTGGAGCTGGGTCGTAGAAGAAAAGATGAAGATGCCAAGCAGGTTGAGATTATTAAAGGTTCCCGCGACATATTCAATTATTTTGAACCCCTGTTAACCGACTTACCTCACGAAGAGTTTTGGATTTTATTATTAGCCCGAAACAATAAAGTAATCTGTAGAAAAAGAATAAGCGAAGGCGGTTTAACAGGAACCGTTGTAGATGCGCGTATTATATTTAAACATGCCATTGAAAATTTAGCGAGTAGCATTATTCTATGTCATAATCATCCCTCAGGAAATTTAAAGCCAAGTAGTACTGATATTCAAATTACCAAAAATTTGGTGAATGGAGCCAAATTCCTTGATTTATCAGTAATAGACCACTTAATTATCGGGCAAAACGGCTACTACAGTTTTGCTGATAAAGATATAATTTAAACCTTTTGGGTAATTTACTATCATACCTGCAAAATAGAGCAATCACTATTTGAAAGTAGAGACTGAAGACAATGAGTTAATAGCCTTGTTTGCACAAGCAAATAAAAAAAATGAGGCTTTTGAATTGATATTAAGAAAATATCAGAAGCAAACTTATTGGCATATACGGAGGATAGTAATAGACCACGATGATGCGGATGATATTTTGCAAAACACCTTTATTAAGGTGTGGGAGAATTTAGCAAAGTTTAGAGAAGATAGTAAGCTATATACTTGGATTTATAGGATTGCCACGAATGAAGCTTTACAGTTTTTGCAAAAAAAGAAACAAAACCTAAATACAAAGTTTGATGATGTGGCCAATGAACTAACTGAAAAATTAAGTGCAGGTGCTTATTTTAATGGCAACCAAATTGAATTAAAATTACAGCAGGCTATATTGACACTTCCTGAAAAGCAACGAATAGTTTTCAATATGAAATACTATGATGATTTAAAATACGAAGAAATGCAGCAAGTACTCAATACCAGTGTTGGGGCGCTTAAAGCTTCATATCATCATGCGGTAAAAAAAATTGAAGAATATTTAAAAAAGCAATTAAACCAAAGTTAAAAAAAGCTATCTATCAGAGTAATACAAATGAAAGAGCAAGATCAACATATAGATGATTCGTTTATTAGAAAGCTACCTGTTAGTGGAGGATTTGAAGTGCCGGATGGGTACTTTAATCAATCGGCTGATAGATTGCTTCATACAATCAATGATGATTTAGCAGTTGGTAAAGAAGGAGGCTACACAGTACCTGATGGTTATTTTGAACAAACAACGCAACAAATTTTACAAAAAGTAAAAGTTGTTGAGCCTAAAAAAATATACTTATGGAGTTGGAGTAATGTTGCAAAGGTGGCAGCAGTATTTATAGCCATTGTTGGAATTACTTTTTTTATTGTAATTAAAAACAAATCAGCACAAACCTTAAGCGACAAATTGAATAAAGTAAGCCAGGATGAGTTGATAGATTACCTGGCTACTAACGATGTGAAAATAGAATGGATTAGTGAGGTTAACTATACGCAGACAAAAGAAAGCACACCTGCAAATACAAAAGAAATTGAACAGTACTTGATTGACCATGCAGACGAGCAGGTATTATTAGAAGAACTATAAAAAGTAAAAATTATGAAACGTATATTATTTATAAGCTTAATTGTCGGGTTGACACTACTGGCTAAGGCGCAGAATGGAGAAAGGCTGGAAACCATGAAAATAGGATTTATAACAGAACGTTTAAATCTTACATCAGAAGAAGCTAAAGTGTTTTGGCCTGTTTATAATAAATTTACAGACGAACTTAAAAAGCTGCGCCAAACCACAAAGGGTAAAATAAGCGAAGAAATGGCTGATATGACAACTATGACTGATACTGAAGCAGAAAAAGTTTTAAATGATATGGTCAATTTTAAAATGAACGAAGCAGAATTAATAAAGAAATATGCGCAAGAGTTTAAAAAAGTATTGCCCATAAAAAAAGTAGTATTACTGTTTAAAGCCGAAAATGATTTTAAACGAGAATTACTGAAAAAGCTCTCACAGCGTAAGCGAGACTAGTTTTTATTTCATTTATTTTTATAAGGAAAGTCATTCATTTATTTGAATGACTTTTTTTTATTGCGTTATCAATAAACTTATTATGTCAAAACACCTTAAGTAAAATATGGTACAATTATTACTAATTAAACTTCAATATTTTTTTGGTAAAACAAAAAGTGTAACATTTGTATTAAATAAGATAACTAAATACCACAATGAAAGTAGAACAACTATATACCAATTGCCTTGCTCAGGCAGCCTATTATATTGAGAGCGAAGGAGAAATAGCCATTATTGATCCTTTGCGCGATTACCAGATGTATATTGATAAAGCCAATAGCAATGGCGCTAAAATTAAATATATTTTTGAAACACATTTTCATGCCGATTTTGTAAGCGGACACATAGATTTAGCCAATAAAACAGGAGCTACCATCGTTTATGGCCCCACAACAACTACCTCATACAAAGTACATGTAGCCAATGACAATGAAATACTTAGTTTAGGTAAGTTAAAAATTAAAGTATTACATACACCCGGCCATACATTAGAGTCGAGCAGTTATTTGTTAATAGACGAAAACGGAAAAGACTACTGTGTTTTTACAGGTGATACCTTGTTTGTGGGTGATGTTGGCCGACCTGATTTATTAGATGGCATCATAACCAAAGAAGAGTTAGCAGCTAAAATGTTTAATTCACTCAATACCAAAATAAAAACATTAGCTGATGACGTAATTGTTTATCCTGCGCATGGTCCCGGTTCAGCTTGTGGTAAAAACATAGGTAAAGAAACCTTTAGCACTATTGGCGAGCAAAAACGCAGTAACTATGCTTTACAGCCAATGAGTGAGGCCGATTTTATTAAAGCAGTAACAGAAGGTATAACACCGGCACCGGCTTATTTTTTCAAAGATGCCCAACTGAACAAACAAGGTTATGCAAGTTTTGAAGATATAATTGACAAAGGCTACAAACCTTTAACAGTTAGCCAATTTCAACAGGAAATGGAAGAAGGGGCTGTGGTTGTTGATACACGTGTAGCCGATTTTTACGAATTAGGTTGTATTCCCAAATCGTTAAACTTTGGTTTAAACGGACAGTATGCAATTTGGGCTGCTACCCTGCTTGATATTCATGAGCCAATAATAATTGTAGCAAAATCAGAAACAGAAAAAGAATCTATTGAGCGATTAACACGTGTAGGTTTTGATAATATTAAGGGATATTTAGAAGGCGGTTTTGATGCATGGAGAGAGGCAGATAAAAGGTATGATATGGTTATTAGCATTTCTTCAGAAGAATTGGTTTTAGATAATTTGCATAACCCCGGTGCTGTTATATTAGATGTACGTAAACCAACCGAGTTTGCAGATGGCCATTTAGCCAATGTTATAAACTTACCATTGGCTGATATAAATACCAAAGCCGAAGAGTTAGACAAAAATAAAGAAACCTTGGTTCATTGTGCCGGTGGTTATAGAAGTATGGTAGCTGCCACTATATTAAAAAGAAAAGGTTTTACCAATGTGAAAAATGTTTGGGGAGGCTGGGCACAAATAAAATTAGAAGAAAAAGCCAATATTGTAGTAGACAACGCAACTGCAAAATAGTAAAACTAAAATGGTTAAATGCCTCATTAACATTGAAATTTGATCAATAAAAATAGTTTAAAAAAGGCGAAAAAAAATAGTTATTTGCAAGAGTAATTCTTAGGCATAAATTTTTAATAAAAAGAGGGCTTATTATTGCAACATAGATTAGTTTTTAGTTAAACAAAATTTAATGGAAAAAAGTAAAAATAATTACGCCATAATTATGGCGGGTGGCGTTGGAAGTAGATTTTGGCCAGCAAGCAGAGGAACATATCCAAAACAATTTTTAGATATATTAGGTACAGGTAAAACACTCTTACAACAGACTTACGATAGATTTTTAAAAGCATTTTTACCAGAGAATATTTTTATAGTAACCAATATTGCTTATTTACCTTTGGTTAAGCAACAGTTACCCAATATGCCGGAGGATAGAATTTTGGGTGAACCAACGGCAAAAAATACCGCTGCCTGCATTGCTTATGCAAGTGCTAAAATACACAAGTTAAATACCCACGCTGCTTGTATTGTAGCTCCCAGCGACCATTTAATACTAGATGAAGCCAAGTTTTTAAACTATGTAGAATTGGGTTTAAACTATGCACACAAAAATCCTTCTTTGGTTACTTTAGGCATCAGGCCAAGTAGACCTGATACAGGTTATGGTTACATACAATATATTGACGAAGACAATAGCAACAGGGATATTTTTAAAGTAAAAACATTCACAGAAAAACCCTCGTTTGAAATTGCACAAACCTTTATAGAAAGTGGCGATTTTTTATGGAATGCAGGTATTTTTATCTGGTCTATATCATCAATAAAAAAAGCATTTAAGCAACATTTAAGCGAGCAGTACGATATTTTCGAGAATGCTTCACATAGTTTATTTACTGAAAATGAAGCTGAAACCATCAGAGTTTTTTACGAACAATGCCGCAGCATTAGTATTGACTATGGTATTATGGAAAAGGCAGAAAATGTGTATGTAATACCCAGTGAATTTGGCTGGAGCGATTTAGGTACCTGGACTTCATTGTATGAAATATCAAGTAAAGATGAATCGCAAAATGCAGTAAAAGGTAAAAACGTATTTTTATACAATGTGGAAGGCTGTTTGGTGAACAAATCAGAGAGCTTAAATGGAAAAATAATTGCCCTTAAATCAGTTAAAGATTTAATAGTAGTAGATACGCCAGATGTTTTACTGATATGCGATAAAAGCCAAGAGCAGGAAGTAAAACAGATTGCTACCGATATTAAAATAAAATTCAATGAAAAATATACTTAAGGTATATGTTATTGAATATTTATGGAGAGCACCTAAGACAAAGTTTTAGGTGCTCTTTTATTTTGTATAAACTCAACCACCTTATTATAGTAAAAGGCAATTACAGTAGCTAAAGCCAAAAATACAGGAAGGTGCAAAATGTTTATGGTTATACCCAAAGACTGAAGTACAAGTCCATACATACACAATACCCAAATATGGCTTAGGTATAAAGCAAAAGAGTAATTACCTAAACCAATAAAAAACTGCTTGATGGATGGAATATATTTTTGAAAGATTTGAAAAGCAATTACCACCAAGGAAGTAAACAAAATAAGTGAAGGTATTTCGTTTAATATTTGTCCCGTTCTGCCTAAATATTTAACCAATAAAAATACAGTTGGTACACATACAATAGTGGCAAGAATGGCTTGCCATAAAGGTAAACGCCAAAATTCAAAGTTTTTTGTTTTGTACAATTCAGCAGCAACCATACCCAACGCAAATTCCCATAAAAACTGCGGAAACTCCCTTGACCATGCCTTGTGGTAGAAAAGATTATTGACATCTAAAAAGTACCAATAAGCAAAACTGGTAGTGAAGCATAAAACAAGGAACCAAATGCTACCCAATTTTTTCAATAAAAAGACCAATACAGGGAAAACAATATAAAACTGAATAATAGTGCCAATAAACCAAAAGTGATCGCCAAAGCTGGCATTTAAATCGCCATTGCCGGTAAAGTCGAACATTTTGTATAAAAACACATTGCTTAACCATTCCCTTACCCCTTGGTTAAGGTATATATGCCAAATATAGTTAGATAAAAAAATGAGTGTAACAGTAATAGCAAAGGGAGTGTATACTTTAAAGAATCTGCGTTTAAAAAAGCTGAAAGCATCGGTTGGTTTTGAAAGACTTAAACCAAATCCGCTTAAAAATAAAAACAAATGAATACCACTGCCACCAACGGCAAAAAACATATTCATGCCACTTGGAATTTCAGCATTGCTAATAAATTGGCCAAAATGAAAAAAGGCAATGGCAAAAATGCTTATACCTTTTGCAAAGTCAATAAATTCAAGTTTTTTCATAGGCACATTCACATTACTTAATTTGGTAACTAGCTATTTTTTTTGCTTTTAACCAAGGATATATAGCCGTAATTAAACCCAATACAAAAATGGTTATAAAAACAATAATGGCATCGGTAGCGGCAAATGCAATGGGGTAAGCTTGTGTTGATTCAGCACTTATTTTTATGAAGCCAAAAGTTTGTTGTACAAACGAAATAACAGCCCCTAAAATAATGCCTATAATACCGCCTACGCAGGCTATAAATAAACTTTGCCAGGCAAATATATTGGCAATACTGTTGGCATTAAAACCCATGCTGTGCAATATTTTAATTTCCCTTTCCTTTTCCATTACCAGCATAAACAAAGTACCTACCGTATTAAATATAGCTATCACTAAAATGAACAGAATAATAATATAACTGATTAGCTTTTCTGTTTTTACTAATTTATAAAAAGCCTCCCGTTGCTCAAACCTGTTTTTAACAATAAATTGAGGTCCCATTAAAGCCGATAGCTTTGCCTTTACCTGTGTTATAGAAGCATCGGGTTTTAGTTTTATTTCTATAGCACTAATTTGATTTTCCTTTTCCAATAAAGCATTTAAAAAGCGGAGCGGAACCAATATAAATTTGTTGTCAATTTCAGGTTGAATAGCAAATATGCCCGTGGGTATAACCAACTCCCTGTTAAAAGCATTTTCGGGGTTAATAAAATTAACTTCGCCCTTTTTAGGTGCATAAATGCTTAAAAAATCAAACTGATTATCTGGGTCAATACCCAATTGATAAGCCAGACCTTCGCCACATAAAGCAAAGTTAGTATCTCCGCTTTGTATAAGCGCAACCCCCTTTTCAATACACGTATCAATATGCGCTACCTTTAAATAATTTTCGTCAACTGCTTTGGCGGTGGCAATACCTGTTTTGTTGCTGTATTTTAACAGTACATTTTCCTCTAAAACCTTGCTGTAAGTTGCAATGCCGTCTATTTGCTGTATGCTGTTAAAAGGAATGGCATTGGCAGAAAACGTTTTGGTATTTAAAGCCGTTACTTGTAATTGCGCATCAAAATTACTGTACATATTGGCAAACAAATTTTCAAAGCCATTAAATACAGAAAGAATAATAATCAGCGCACAAGTGCCCACCACATAACCTAACAGACTAATGCTGGAAATAACAGTAATGGCATTGTAAGAGCCACTTTTCTTTTTAGAGAAAAAGTATTTTCTGGCTATATTAAATGGTAAGTTCAAATGGTGGTATTGAGCAACAATTATACTGTTTAATCGCTAAAAAATATAAGCAAACAATAGTGTTTTGTTAATACAATAAATTCATACCTGCAAAAAACAAAACCTGTAAACCATAGAGCCAAGGTGCTACTTTGTTTTGCAATGGCAACTCGAGTTGATGGTATACAAACATAAATGCAAAAGCAAAAATATACCAAGCCGTATAATTTTGCAGTGGAACAACACTACTTTTCCAATACCAAAAATCTAGCTGCGGTGCTATGGACTCAATTAAAATATCAATGCAAACCATTAAAAATGCACTGAATGCTATTTGTATAATTGGATTGATGTCCGGTTTTTTTAAAATGTTTTTGAAAAATAATGCAGCTACATGCATAGAAATATAACACAAAATAAGCCAGTTTAATCCAATAATTACAGGCACATCAGCCAGCTTAAAGCCAAGACTATTGCCATAAAAATACTGACCCAAAATGCGTCCGGTGCTTATACCTAAAAGTTCTAGAATGTATCCTGCTTGAAAAACACCAATAGCCCAAATCCAAAACAAAGCATTTTTGGGTTGATGAAAATAAAAAAGGACAGCCGCACTGATGATTAAGAGAAAAGGTGTAAGCGGTAATAAATTCCAGTGTAAAATGGTTGAACCAACTAAGTGAAGGGTATATAAAACAGCAAGAAATATAATGGCAATGGTTTCTTTTCTCATATTGGATAATAAGCCCAAAGGTAAGTTTGGATTTTATTTATTTTTAAAAAACAAAAATTAGCTTTTTCTATTCTTTCACTTCCTATATTTTTTAGTAATTTGCACCCATGTTTAATGAACCCGAAATAACAAAATTAGAAGACCTAGGAGAGTTTGGATTAATTAAACAATTAACACAACACATTGAATTAAAGAACAATACTTTAAAAGGTGTGGGTGATGATGCAGCGGTTATTAATCCAACCAAAGATAAAGTTACTTTGGTTTCAACCGATATGCTTTTAGAAGGCATTCATTTTGATTTGAGTTATTTCCCCTTAAAACATTTGGGTTATAAAACGGTAAGCGTAAATGTAAGCGATATTTATGCGATGAACGGAACGCCAAAACAAATAACTATTTCTTTAGGCATTAGCAGTAAATTTAGTGTAGAGGCTATTCAGGAAATTTATGATGGAATAGCAGTAGCCTGCGAAAAATATAAAATTGATTTAGTGGGTGGCGACACCACTTCCAGCAAACAGGGTTTGGTTATTAGCGCAACCGTAATTGGCGAAGCTAACCCCAACGATGTAACATACAGAAACGGGGCAAAAGAGTTTGATTTGGTTTGTGTAACAGGCGATTTAGGCGGTGCTTATGCAGGATTTCAATTGTTAGAGCGAGAAAAACGGGTATTTATTGATAATCCGCAGGTGCAACCTGATTTGGCCGGACACGATTATATATTGGAACGCCAGTTAAAACCGGAAGCTAGGAAAGACATTATTGATATGTTCAAGGCCATGGAAATTGTACCCACATCTATGATTGATGTGAGCGATGGATTGGCTTCAGAGTTATTTCATATTGCCGACCAGTCGAAAGTAGGTATTACGGTTTATGAAGATAAAATTCCAATTGACGCGACTACTTACAATATGGCACGCGAGCTGGATTTAGATCCGACTTTAACAGCTTTGAGTGGTGGCGAAGATTATGAATTGCTTTTTACCATTAAACAAAGCGATTACAGTAAACTAGAAAACCATCCTGACTTTACTGTAATAGGGCATATTACCAAAGCAGAAGAAGGGGTGCATATGATAAGTAAAGGCGGACAAAAACACGAGCTGAAAGCACAAGGCTGGAAAGCATTTTAAAATAAAATAAACACAGGCTAGCAGCCATCCCGATAGCTATCGGGAGCCAGCGGCCAAAAGCAAAATATATGAAAATAGGAGTATTAATTTTTCCGGGAAGTAATTGCGATAAAGATGCAATTTGGGCATTTAAAAATATGTTTGGCCAGGAGGTAGTAGAGCTTTGGCATAAAGATACTGATTTACAAAACGTAGATTTAGTGTTTTTACCCGGTGGCTTTAGCTACGGAGATTATTTACGCAGTGGCGCTATTGCCCGTTTTTCTCCTATTATGCAAAGTGTAATAGAGTTTGCCAATAATGGCGGTTTGGTTTGGGGTGTTTGTAAT
Source organism: Bacteroidota bacterium (assembly GCA_040388375.1). Lineage (NCBI taxonomy): Bacteria > Pseudomonadati > Bacteroidota > Bacteroidota bacterium. The sequence goes on from JAZKBU010000004.1 coordinate 453,468, forward strand.
GGTTTTCAAATTTTATGCGAAAGCGGTTTATTACCGGGTGCTTTGTTGCACAACGACCACCAAAAGTTTAACTGTAAAAATGTATTTATAAAAGCCGAAACCAATAAAAGCAAAATTACAGGTCAGGCTGTAATTGGAAAAGGTTTGAAAATTCCTATTGCACACGGTGAAGGACGTTTTTATTGTAACGATGAAACTTTGCAAGAATTAAAAAACAACGACCAGGTATTGTTCAGGTATTGCGATGAAAATGGAAACATTACCACTGAAAGTAATCCAAACGGAGCCTTAGATAATATTGCCGGAATTTGCAATAAAAACCGCAATGTATTTGGTATGATGCCGCATCCGGAACGTGTTGTTGACAGCGATGTTTACAATACTGACGGACGTATGTTGTTTGAAAGCCTGTTGACTTTGGTAGCACAATAGTGCTATAGAAGCTTCACCTTATATTTAGCCGCCATTTTTTCCAGTTGTTCTTCCGAAACACCATGCACATTTTTATGGGTGTGGTACTTTTCAACAGTTAATACGTAAATGGCGTAATTGTATTTTTTTGCTATTTTAAAGTAAGGTTCCATTTCCCAGTCAAGGGTAAAGGTATTATCTACAAAAATTTTTTCCGTTGCTTGTTGGGCTGCTTCTGCTGTTAATTGTTCGCATTGCTTATAAGCCAAATGGTTTTGGCTATAGTCAAAATTATATTCTCCTTTGCTATTCGTAAAATAACTATCAATACTAAAAACAGGGTATTTGCCTTGTTCAGCTAAAATACCGGCTAATGATGATTTGCCTGAGCCCGGTAAACCTCTTAATAAAATGAGCGTTTTGTTTTCCAATGGATAGCGTACTGTTTATTAATGACCCGGTTCAATTATTTTTTCCATTTCGGCAGCAGCCCATTTGGTTAAAGTACTTATTTGTTCGGCACTTAATTCCGTTTCCTTATGTATCATCGTATACGAACTCAAAGGCATTTCATGCTCTTCCACTTCTTCCATTATTTCTTTCAATTTATGTTTTTTACGTTTGGCTGAATAGGTATTGAATACAGAAAAGTTTAATTCCTCTTTTCCTTCATCAACATGGTGCTGCATCCATAAACCAATAGGTTGTATATTAGTATACCAAGGGTAATTGGTATGGTTACTATGGCAATCGTAACACGAGGTTTGTAGTATGGTATTTATTTCTGCGGGTGTTTGAATGGATAAGCTATCTCCATTTACAGGTGTTTCACCCAGATTTCTGGCAGGCCTTACAAACTGAAGAATAACAAAAGCACCTATAAGGATGAGTGCGAATTTGAAAAGGAGTTTATTTCTCATAAGTGAACAAATATGAAACAATAATAGCTAAATATTGTAACCAAATAGTTAATTCAAGGAGGTTTTAGTGCGTATAAATATGTGTAAAACAAATGGGGATATTTGCTCAATTATTATTTAATTGCACAAAAAAACATATGAAAATAATAGTACCAATGGCCGGCATGGGTAAGCGCATGAGGCCACATACACTAACTACTCCAAAACCGTTAGTACCTGTTGCAGGTAAACCCATTGTTCAAAAACTGATTGAAGACTTAGAAAAAGTTTGCGGTAAAGGCATTGAAGAAGTGGCTTTTATTATAGGGCCAAGCTTTGGTAAAGCAGTTGAAAAAGATTTAATAGCTGTAGCAGAAAAACTAGGTGCAAAAGGCAGTATTTATTATCAGCACGAAGCCTTGGGTACTGCCCATGCTATTATGTGTGCAAAGGAAAGTTTAGATGGTAATGTACTGGTAGTATTTGCCGATACTTTATTTAAAGCTGATTTTGTATTGGACAGAAGCAAAGAAGGAATTATATGGGTTCAGAAAGTAGAAGACCCTCGTCCGTTTGGTGTAGTAAAAGTAAACGACAAAAACGTAATAACTGATTTTGTAGAAAAGCCTGAGCATTTTGTATCTGACTTGGCTATCATTGGTATTTATTACTTTAAAGATGGTGCTTATTTACGATCTGAATTACAGTATTTATTAGATAACAATGTTACTGACAAAGGCGAATACCAATTAACCAATGCTTTGGAAAACATGAAAGCAAAAGGTACTC